>NZ_KV818423.1:0-240 GCF_001814945.1 Corynebacterium sp. HMSC066C02
GACAGTGATGTCTTCCTTGGCGGCGGTCTGGTGGATGAAGGCATCGAGTTTCATGCCGGTGTCTTCTTCAACCTGCAGTTCCAACCAGGCAGAAGTACCGTTAGAGGAAAACCGGTAGGTATCTTTAGGGCGGGTATCCCGATAGGCAATGGAATCATCCAGTGTTTTACATATATCGCGGACTTTGCGCCTGATTTGACTACGTGTAGGAAAAGCCTGATTCGGTTTAGAAGGGGTAAA
>NZ_KV818424.1:0-233 GCF_001814945.1 Corynebacterium sp. HMSC066C02
GGAAAAGCCTGATTCGGTTTAGAAGGGGTAAAGAAGTCAGCCAGGATAGTGTCGATGAACTCTAGGGTTTCATCAGTCAAGGCTGTCAGTGCTGACATGGGTTGATCAATAGCAATGAGGGATTCAATGTCGAGCAGGCAGTGGGTGTCTTGTATGGCTTTGACTTTCGGCAGACTTTCTAGCCGGTGGATAGCACGCAGACCGGATTTAATGTGGCCTTCGGGCAGTGACCA
>NZ_KV818425.1:0-3515 GCF_001814945.1 Corynebacterium sp. HMSC066C02
GTCGGTTCCGTCGGTTCCGTAGGCTCAGTCGGCTCAGTCGGGTCGGTCGGCTCAGTCGGTTCAGTCGGGTCGGTCGGCTCAGTCGGCTCGGTCGGCTCGGTCGGCTCATCCTCAGAGTTCACCGTCTGCCCGCCGTCGTTGATGTCCTTATGCTCAGCGATCTTGTTCGGGTTCTCCGTAGTCGCATCCGGAGTGTCCTTACCCTTGTCGTCGACCTCAACAGAGGTCAACTCCTCAAAGACAACCGCAGCCTCAACCGGCTGTTCAGCGTTCGTAACCTTGATCTCGACCTGCTCAGAGCCGTTTGCTGCATCCGGGACAAAGGACTTCTCGCCCTTACCGAGAACAGTCTTCTCATCAGCCTTAGAGATCAGCTCTGCCTTAAGGGTGTACTTCTTACCCGGAACCAGGTTCTCATAGGTAACGGTATCGATTACAGTCGCGTCGTTAACGACGACCTTCTTCGATCCTTCAGCAAACTCGGCCTTGGTCTCGATCGACGGGGTCTTGGATTCCCCCTCGTCGCCTGGCAGGCCTGGCTGATCCGGTGGGAACACACGCTGACCTTGTTCCGTGCGTACCTGCCACGCACCGTCAGGTCCCACAATCGTAATAAAAGCATCCGCCGGCTGGGACGGAATCTCAATCGAAGGATCCACCTCGAACTGGTCATCCAAATTCGTAGCAGTATTCTTCACGATTCGAAGGCCCGTCAACTCTGTAAACTCGTCCGGGCTTCCTTCGAAGTTCTGGAAGCGAATCACATTATTAGGGTCACCATATCCAAGGTTTCCTTTAATAATGTTAATTGCTGTGTCCCTACCCGACGGGTCAGAGACAATTGCCGCCAAGTAAGTACTGTACTTAGCTGCGGCCTTTTTATCGCCCGCAGCTGCAGCGTCACGAAGCTTAATTGCCAGACCAATTGCAGCATCTTGATACTTAGGATCTTCAAATTTCAAGGCACCCGCAGAGGACTGCGTATAGCTGCCAGACGCCTTCATAGGATCTGGGGTAGTCAAGTCGATACACCAGGCCCAGCCAACATTATTAGCAGGGTTTCCTTTAGCCTCAGTGTTACCTTCCGGTGGAACACCCGCCCACACAAGTGGGCCCCAAGAACTATCGCCGCCCACCTTCTCATGCTCGGCGCCTAGGGCGTTATCCGGCTCAAAGTCCGTCGGCTCGGCCGCACCGGCCTTCGCCCAGGGAACGGTGACCATGGCTGCAATTACTGCTATTGCTGTGAAAATAGCAGTAAAGACCATCCACCCCTCTCTGGAGATATTCCTTAATTTACTCATCGTTTCCTCTTCGAATGATGTGAATGTCTACAAGTTTTTCTGCACAGCAGTCATGTTCCGCTGAAACAATCTGAAATCTGGACGCAGGTTTTTACACCTTGACCGGCGATTCTCCTTAAGAATCTCACGAACTCTTATAGTCCACACAGGAGAATATCACCACTCACAGCTGCCAGCAAGCCAGTTGATTGTTGTATAAATTTCCCCTATGCATCCATAGATCAACAATTCCGCTGGTGAAACGCGCTCTAGCCTCGCGCTTTTAGGCATTAATCGACAATCCGTTCGAGATAATGCTGATACGTCACTAAGATTAGAATTTCTCATATTTTTATACTTACGGTTTATTAAGCTTTGACTCGGGATATTGCTCACTGCGACCACACTTCTAAGCCCCTACCGGGAAGGCGGAATCGACTGTCCACCCCAGGTACAAAAGGACCATCCCCCGTCAGATGCGCCGCCTTGCATACGCAAAGTGGCCGCGCATATTGCACGGCCATCGCTCCCCCGTTCATCACCCCACTCCCCCGCGGGGCCGGGACATCATTCCGCCCTTTCTTAAAACGTCACTATTACTTTAATCATCGGCGGAGCGGGTTAATTTCGGATCAACGTCGACAACCGGTTCTGGGACCTCAATGACCTCAATATCGGAGACGGCAGTGGCGGTCGGCTCCACGGGCTGCGAGTCACCGTGAACGGTTCTATCAGCATTCGGCCCGACAGTGATCTTTCCCGCCGCCAGCGCTGCCCTGTCGCGGGCGGTCTCAACGTCCTCGGCAGTCGTGGCCACCATACCCATGCGGCGGCCGGCATAAGCCCACGGCTTACCAAACAGACGCACATCCGTCTCCTCGTAGGAGAGAGCGGTGTCGAGGCCAGAGTAGGAGACATCGTCAAGCTCTGCGTCCGCGTGCAAGATAACCGCAGCACCGGGGCTGACCAATGTCACGTCAATGGGAAAGCCCAGAATCGCGCGGACATGTAGCTCAAACTCAGAGAAACGCTGTGTATATCCCGTCAGCATGGCGGTATCCAAAGGACGCGGAGAGACGGAGGAGAAATACACCTCATCACCGGCCACGAAGAGTTCAACGCCGTAGACACCGCGCCCTCCCAATTCATTGGAGATACGCGCCGCAACGGAGCGTGCGTTCGCCAGGGCGTCTTCACTCATAGCCATCGGCTGCCACGACTCCACCAGATCTCCCTTTTCGTGGCGGTGACCAATGGGCTCACTGAACCAAGTAGCCATCTTGCCCGTAGCCGGGTCAATGGAGCGCACAGCAAGCAGCGTGACCTCATAATCAAAGTCAACGAAGCGCTCCACCACGACGCGCTTATACTCCGAGGACACGTGGCGCACCATGGCCCAGGCCTCCTCCACGTCCTCTTCTTCTTTAAGAAGGATGTGTCCCTTTCCGGAGGTCGTAATATCCGGCTTCACGATGCACGGCAGCCCCAACTCCCCCACTGCCTCTTGCAGCTCCTCAGCAGACTCAGCAAAGCGATAGGCAGTGACGGGCAGGCCGATGCTTTCAGCTACCTCACGCACGCTCTCCCGACACTGCGTCAGCTCACAGGCCCGCGCCGACGGTACGACGGTGGTGCCGAATTCTTCAATACGCTTCAGCGCCTCCACCGCGACGGTTTCCACCTCTGGGACCACGTAGTCTGGCTTGATCTTCTCAGTCAGCTCCCACACCTTGTACGGGTCCCTAATGTCTGCGATGTAGCTAAAGTGCGCAAGCTGCTGCGCGGGTGCTCCTGCGTAGCGGTCCACGGCGTGAACCTCAAGCCCTAAGTTCTGAAAGGCAATTACCAACTGCTTGCCCAGCTCACCTGCTCCTAGGAGCAGCACCTTGGTGGCGTTTCCTGTCAGAGGGGTTCCGATCTGGCCTGCGATGTCGCCTACGGTAGTCATTCTCGAATTATCGCATACTTTTAGCACTGCATTGCTTGGCGACGTCCCCCCACCCCACCGAACGGCTTCCCAACGCTTCGAGTCTTAGGATCACCAAGGCCCCCTTTCCCACCGCAGGGAAACGGTGGAAAAGGGGCCTGGTCTTTAGACTGACCTTCTATGTGTCAGCCGGCCACTTTGGGCCGACTGGCCCTCGGTATGCGTCAGTGTCTCTCTTACTTGGAGGAACCGTTAGAGGAACCTGCACCCGGCGCACAAGCATCAGCGATAAGGCCAATAGCCAG
>NZ_KV818426.1:0-272 GCF_001814945.1 Corynebacterium sp. HMSC066C02
GCACAAGCATCAGCGATAAGGCCAATAGCCAGAGCACCAGCAGCAATCAGAGCCACAGCGCCAGCAGCCTGCTGGTGATCAACACCGAAACGCTTCAGCTGCGCATCAATACCAGCCATCTTGCCAGCCAACGGACCATTGAACACACCAGCCTGCTTCTGCAGCTGAGTATTCAGATCCCGAATCTGCTTGTTAATCGGAGCAACAAAGTCCGACAGACCCGGAATGTTCATCTGCGAAGCCAGACCAACCGGAATCAGGAACAGCAGCGG
>NZ_KV818427.1:0-1305 GCF_001814945.1 Corynebacterium sp. HMSC066C02
TGAAGCGTCCTGGGTTTAGTTCCTACCTCAGCTAAGGAAGGATTGAACTATGCCTAGAAAGTATTCCGTCGAGTTCAAGGAGAAGGCGGTCCATCAGATCATCGAAATGGTCCGCCTGGAGTCTTGCTCACTGCAACGCGCCTACACGGAGGTCGGTGAGCTGCTTGGAGTATCTCACCACACGTTGCGGGCCTGGTACCGTGACAGCGCCTCAGTACGCGATAATTCTGACGCTTCAGGCGGCGAAACAATGGAAGAAGAACTCAGGCGTCTGCGCCGCGAAAACCGCGAACTGAAACGAGCAAACGGGATTCTTAAAACTGCTTCGGCTTTTTTCGCAGCGGAACTCGACCGACCCACGACCAAATGATCTCCTACATCGACGCGTACAAAGATCAATTTGGGGTCGAGGCCATCTGCCGAGTCCTTAAACAAGCAGATCGTGGATTCATTACTTCACGCGGCTACCGCAAAGCCACCACACGTGTTCCCAGCGCAAGAGCCTTAAGCGATAGCCTGCTCATCCCAGAAATACAGCGTGTTCACGCGGAGAATTTCTCGGTCTATGGCATCCGCAAAATGTGGCACGCGATGAACCGCGAAGGCTTTCATATCGGCCGCGACAAGACCGCACGTCTGATGAAACTTGCAGGTGTTTCTGGCCGCAGACGTGGGCGAACCCCGGTAACAACAATTAACCCGAAGACACCGGATCATCGCCCGGACCTAGTGCGCCGAAACTTCCGTGCGCAGGCACCAGGCCGGCTGTGGGTTGCCGACATTACCTACGTTCGCACCCTGTCGGGATTCGCCTACACCGCGTTTGTCGTGGATGTCTTCAGCCGAAAGATTGTTGGTGTTGCTACACGCTCGACGATGCGTACTGATGCGCTGCCCATGGAGGCTTTGGAGCATGCGTTAACGACTGCAGGGCGAATCCATGGAAATCAACTGATTCATCATAGCGATCGGGGCAGCCAGTACGTGTCACTGAAGTATTCCACCGCGCTAGCTGAGTCAGGAATCCGCCCGAGTGTGGGAACAATCGGCGATTCTTACGACAATGCACTAGCCGAAACAGTCAACGGTCTCTACAAGGCGGAACTGATTCATGCCCAGGGCCCGTGGACGTCGGTCGGAGAAGTCGAACTGGCCACCTTGCGGTGGGTGCATTGGTGGAACACTAAGCGGCTTCACGAAGCATTGGACTACGCCACCCCACAGGAAGTAGAAACCGAGTACTATCTCACCCAGCCCATCAACACAGGGCCGTAAAAGAAGCGGAACTAAACCCAGGACGCTTCA
>NZ_KV818428.1:0-44300 GCF_001814945.1 Corynebacterium sp. HMSC066C02
AGATACAGCGGGAGCAGCGGGCCCTTTAGCTCGTTAAAGAACGAGACCCACCAGCCCGATGGTGGTTGGCGGGTTTCCTGGAGTACACGTTCGTATTCCCGGCGGGGAAAACTTATGGCGCTGCCCTCGCTGGTGTCTAGTCGAGGGTCGGCGTGGGATCCTCGCCAATGACGACCTCCACCGTGGCCGCATCAGGGCGCAGGGTCTCTTCCAGCTGAGCGGCTACGACGCCGCCCTCTGCCTTGATGGTTCTCGTAATGCGTAGGACCGGCTGGTTGCGCCCCACGCCCAGGGCCTTTTGTTCCTCCGTGCGCGCGGTGGCAGGCACGAGGGAATCGCGCTTAAAAACGGGTGTCAGGTCAAGCTCCGTCAACAGCTCGGTCAGTGGCTTCTGCACATCCTCTTCCGTAAGTCCTGGTGCCAAGACTTGCGGGATAAAGAGCGTGGAGGCCATGATGGGCGAGCCCGCCGACACCTGCACCGTACGGCACTCCCACAGGGAATCCCCCTCCTCAATCCCAAAGGCGGAAGCAAGGTGCCCGGGAGCATCAATGAACATCAGCGACAGCACCCGCACCTCAACATCGAGGCCATGTTCACGCAATTGATCGAGGGCACTGCGGCCACTCGTCAGGCTCAGCGTCGGCGGGGTGGCACGCACGAAGGTGCCACCGGTGCGCCCACGCTTGCGATCAATGAGGCCCTCAATCTGGACGATGTCCAGCGCGTGGCGCACCGTCATGCGCGCCACCTTGTATTCCTGAACCAATTCCCGCTCGGTGGGAAAACGGTCACCCGGCTTTAATTCGCCGGATTCAATCTTGCTCCTAAGCGAATCCGCGATCACCAAATAGGCGGGGCGGCGACGTTGAGAGGTGGACACGCCTCATAACTGTACCGTGTGCTGGGTTTTTCGCATCTTGAGAGAAAACGCGCCACCTACTTACGCTGGTTCAACTCAATGCGCGGGCGCACACGGATCTCAGTGAGCTGCGTCGTCGGCCCAGCATCAACGGTGGTGCGAATAGCCTTCGCCACCTCGACCGGGGCGATGACATGCTCCGGATTGTAATCCTGCAAGCCCTGCAGCATCGGGGTATCCGTCGGACCCGGCGCGACGGTGGACACGCGGATGCCGAGTTCGCCGAGGCGGAGGCCGTCGGCAAGCGCGTAGAGTGCGTGCTTCGTGGCGGCGTAAATGACGTTGTCACCATAGGAGTGGATGCCGGCACCGGAGTTGATGAACACCGCGAGGCCCTCCGCCGCACGCAGCGCAGGCAGCAGAAGGCGGGTCAGCTCTGCTGGAACGTGCACGTTGAGGTCCATCTGCGCACGCCAATCTTCCGGGCTAGCGCTTTCCACTGAGCGCTTATCCGCCCGTGCCGCCGCATGCACGAGCACGTCCACGCGCTCCAGTTCAGAAAGCTCGGTGGGAAGCGCCGCACCATCAAGTAGCGACAGCAGGTCGATGCCCACCGGCACGATGTTCTCCGCCTCCGGCAGCTCCCCGGCGCGCCGGCCTAGTGCATACACGCGGTGGTCTCGCGCAAGGTCCTTGATGATCTCCCTGCCCATTCCACCGGTTGCCCCGGTCACAACGGCAGTCTTCACCATGATTGTTCCTCCTTCAGTTAGCGGAAGCGCTTCGGCACATCCGGCTCCCCCAGCGTCAACATCAGGCGATTTGCCCAGTTGAAGAACGCGGAGGAATTGATGACGTCGATGATTGCCAGCGTATCGAAACCCGCCTCGCGGAGACCATCCACGTGGGAGGAATCGAACGCGAAGGGCGACTCAGTCAGGGCGAGAGCGGCATCACGGATGGCGGACCACTGCGCCGAGCCCAGGTCAGCAGAAACGCCCTCGTCGAGCAGGCGGTCAATCGCCGCGGCGTCGCCGCCCTCCTCCTTAGCGCGCTGCTGGTGCACCGACGCGCAGTACTCACAGCCGTTGAGGCGTGAGACCACCGTGGCGGCCAGCTCACGCTCAGCTCGGCCCAGGCCGCCGTCGGTGTTGTAGAAGATGTCCAGGTCCGTGAGCGTGCGCGCCTTGAGCGCAGCCGGGTCACGGGCTAGCAGGCGGAAGTACTCCATGTCGATGCGCTCGGGTTTAATCAGCGCGTCACGCTGCGCATCCGTGAACTCCTCCTTCGGCTGCGGCGGCACCCACGGCTTCCAGCCCAGCGAGTGCGCCACAAAGCCCTGCGGCTTGACGACGTCCGGCACCAGCGTCCCCTCCCCCGGCACCCACTCCGGGGTCTGGGTAGGACGCGGCGCCTCAGTCACAGGCGTGGGCTGGGCGGTACCGGCCAGCACAGACAATCCGTGGGCCACCCGCAGCTGAAAGGACAGGAAGCTGACGAGCTGTCCCAACGTCACGATGTCATCGTTGGACCAGCCGGCCGCCTGCAGGTGACCGATCGCGGCCGGGGAGGCGTCCTTGGGGTGGAAGGCCAGCAGGTGGGCGAAGTCGAGGGCGGCGGCGAGGCGTGGCGAGCCGTCGAAAAGCGTGAAGCCGCCACCAGAGTATGGGCCGGTGGTGATGCCGCGCTCCACCGCGCGGGCTACTTCTGCGGCGAGCTCCTCGGATTCCTCCGCCAGCAGGTCGGAATAGAACTCCACCGCCTGCGGAGCCTGGTAAATGCCAGCAACAAACGTCGCGATGGCGTAACGCTCCGCATAGCTGAACGTGCCGGGCTCTTTAGGCTCAAGGAGCGCGGCGAAGGAGGCCTGCGCATTCTCCTTAGCTTCAGGCCGGCGCTCGCGCAGCTGGGCGACGTCCTCGCTTGCATCCGCCAGTAGGTTAATGATGTCTGCCATGAACTAATCCTTTCTTGATTGGCCCCAGGCTACAGGCCGAGGTTGAGGTCACCGGCGCGGTAGCGCGAGCCGGGGATGGCCTCGATGAGCTTCCGGGTAAACGGTGATTGCGGGTTGCTAAAGACCTCGGCCGTGGGCCCGCATTCCACCTGCTGGCCCTTCGAGAGCACGGACACGGTATCGGAGATCTGGTTGACCACCGCCAGGTCGTGCGAGATGAAAATGTAGGTCAGGCCAAGCTCCTCCTGCAGCCGGGCAAGCAGCCGCAGGATTTGGGCCTGCACGGTGACGTCGAGGGCGGAAACGGCCTCGTCGAGGATGACCAGCTCCGGCTCCACAATCATCGCCCGGGCGATGGCCACGCGCTGGCGCTGACCGCCGGAGAGCTCGCGCGGGCGCCGGTCATAATAATCCGGGTTAAGGGCGACCAGCTCGAGGAACTCTTTGGCCTTGGCTTTCGCGCTGCTTGCCGACGCCCCCTTCAAATTCCGCAGCGGCTCCGCCACCGTCTGGCCAATCGTCTGCTTGGGGTCCAGCGAGCCATAGGGGTTCTGGTAGACCAGCTGGATGTTGTTTCGCTCTTCGCGCAAGGCCTTGCCGCGCAGGCCCACGATGTCGCGCCCGCCGACGGTGATGCTGCCCGCAGTCGGGGTATTGAACATGGCGATGCTGCGCCCGGTGGTGGTCTTGCCGGAGCCGGACTCGCCCACGATGGCGCGGGTCGAGCCCTTGGCCACGGTGAAGGAGATGTCATCGACCGCGGTGAAATCACCGAAGCGCTGGGTCAGGCCTTCGACGCGCACCAAAGGTTCGCCGGCAGCGCGAGTAGTCGGCGCGCCGGTAGATTCAGATGAAGCACGCTGAGTGCTTAGGTTGCCCTGGGGTGCGACGGCGCGGGCAGTTGACGTGCCGGCGTCGGCGACGGTGAGGGAGGGGGCGTCGGCAAGCAGGCGTTTGGTGTAGTCGTGGCGCGGGTTGGTCAGCACTGTGGCGGCTAGGCCTTCCTCGCGCAGCCGGCCGGACTCCATGACCACGACGCGGTCAGCGCGATCACCGGCCACGGCTAGGTCGTGGGTAATAAAAAGGATGCCCATGCCGAGCTCTGCGCGCATGTCATCGAGGAGGTCGAGGATGATCTTCTGCACGGTGACATCGAGAGCAGAGGTGGGCTCGTCGGCGATGATGAGGTCCGGCTCCAAGGCCACCGCAGCGGCAATGAGTACGCGCTGCTTCATGCCGCCGGACAGCTCATGCGGGTACTGGTGATAGCGGCGCGCAGGATCATCGATGCCGACTCGCTCCAACAGCTCCAACGCCTTAGCCTTGCGCTCTGCAGCGCTGCCGACCTTGTGGATGCGCAGCCCCTCCTCCACCGAGGCGCCGATGGTCTGGACCGGGTTGAGGGAGTTATTGGGGTCCTGCGGGATCAGCCCGATGCGACGCCCTCGCAGCTCACGCCACTGACGGCGGCGCAGCGAAGTGATATCGCGGCCATCGAAGGTGATGGTTCCGGCGTCGATGGTGGCATTCGAGGGCAGCAAACCGATGGCTGCCATGGCGGAGGTGGTCTTGCCGGAGCCGGACTCGCCCACGATGGCGGTCATCTGCCCAGGATGCACCTCGAGGCTGACGCCCTGGACCGCGGGAACGTCGCCCCCGGCGGTGGAGTAGGACACGTTGAGGTCCCGCACGTGCAGCAGGGGCTGCGCTGCATTCTTTGAAACAGACATGTTAGGCCTCCACGGGGAAGTTCTGGGACAGACGGTTGGCGGACATCACCACGGCCACCAGCGCGATACCGGGCAGGATAATGAGCCACCAGGCGGTGGCCATGAAGTCGCGGCCCTCGGCGATGATAAGCCCCCACTCCGGGGTCGGAGGCGGGGCGCCGTAGCCCAGGAAGCCGAGGATCGACAGCTGCAGAATGGCAGTGCCGAATTGAAGGGTGGCCAGGGCAATAACCGGGGTGAGTGAATTGGGAAGGATATGGCGGAAGAGCACGGTGACGTGGGTGGCGCCCGCACCGTACGCGGCCTCGATGTAGTCCGAGCTGGCCACGGAGATTACCTGGGAGCGGGCCAAGCGCGCGAAGGTCGCCACCGAGGTCGCACCGACAGCCACCGCCGCCTGTACGGAACCAAAGCCCAGCACGATGATGATGGACAGCGACAGCAGGATGCCCGGGATGGACAGCAACACGTCGACTACGCGCATGAGGACGGTATCCACCGCTCCGCGCAAAGAGCCGGCGAGAAGGCCGATCAGCGTGCCGACGACCAGGCCGACGGTCACGGCGATGAGCGCGCCGAGCAGCGACTGGCGGGCACCGTAGATGATGCGCGCGTAGAGATCGCGTCCCACCGCGTCTGTTCCCATGATGTGCCCGGACTCCCCTGGCGGCAAGAGGGCCACATCGGTGCCCGCATAAGGGTCTGCTGAGGTAAACAAGCTCGGGAACAGGGCCGCCAAGAAAGCGATCGCGAGGATCACGATGGCGATGATGGAACCCGGCGCGAGCCACGGGTTAGAGGTCTGGCGGCGCGGCGCCCGTGTAGAACGCAGCGGCTTAGTGTGCGTCATGCTCATGAGCGCACCGTCCTTTCCGAAGTAGTGGCCGAGGAGTCAGTCGCCGGGGTGGCGGCGGAATCTGTGCGGTGAGCAGAACTGCGTTCCGAGGTGCTGGCGCGCAGGCGCGGGTCCAGCACCGGGTAGAGCAGGTCCACCACGAGGTTGATGATGATGTAGGAAGTGGCGGCGATGAGAACCACTGCCAACAGAACCGGGGTATCGCGGTTAGCCACGGCCTGGGCCACCATGTATCCCAAGCCAGTGCGGCCGAAGACGGTTTCGGTCACCACGGCACCGCCAACGAGTTCACCGAAGAGCAGGCCCGCCATGGTCAAGGTAGGCAGCAACGAGTTACGCAAGATGGTGCGCCAGAAAATCCAGGACTCCGAGGCACCGCGTGCGCGTACCGCTTGAACGAAGGGCCGTGATTGCGTCTCGTCGATGGAGCGAATCAGCACCTGAATCAACGGCGCGGCCATGGGCACCGACAGCGTCAGGGTAGGCAGGATGAGGCCCTCCACGCTGCCGGGTTCGATAACGCGCACCCAGCCCAGCTGGAAGGAGAAGAACTGGATGAGCAGGATGGCAATCCAGAATCCCGGCAGAGAGACCATGAAGGAAGGCAGGCCTCGGAAGAAGGAACCGATGGCACCGAGCCCCGGCAGCGTCGCTAGGAAGGCAACGAGCACGGCCACGATGAGTGCCACGCCGATGGCGCTGGCGGCGAGGATGAGGGTGTGGGGAAGGGCGTCGGCAAGCAGCGTAGCTACCGGGGCGCCCGACTGCGTCGAGTTACCAAAGTGCCCGGTAAGGAAGCCACCCAGGGACGTGAAGTACTGCACGAAGAGCGGCTTGTCCGCGCCCATTTCCTCCCGGATGGCGTCAATCTCCGCCTGGGATAGGCCCAGAGCGGGGTCGCCGAAGCGGGACTGCACGGCATCCGACGGCAGCGCCGACAGAAGCAGGAAGGCCACGGTGTAGGTAATGAGCAGCACGAGGAGGGCCTGCCCAATGCGGCTGAAAATCTGGCGAGTTGTCATTTATTTCTCCTCCTCATTCGATGCTGCGCGCTGCGGCGCGGCGTCGATGCTGACCTCGTAGAACCACGGGCGTGCCACCGATTCCGGGCTAAAACCCGAAATGCCCGGCCGCACGGCATAAACCACGGGTTCCTCGAAGAGCGGGAGCACATAGGCCTGCTCGGTGAGGTAGTCCTGGACCTCTTCCGTGGCCTTGGTGCGGCCTTCTTTATCGGGGGTATCGAGGACGGCGTCGAGAAGCTCCTGCAGGTGTTCGTCGATGGGATTGCCCTCCGCGTCCTGGTTGAGGAAGGCATCGCGGTTGTTGATGCCGTAGAGCGAGGTGATGACGTCGTAGTCGGCGCGGCCCACCATCGAGTGGTAGATCTGCACCTTGTTGATGTCCTTGGCATCGGCATTCTGGGTGGCCTGGTCACCAGCATTGACCTGGATACCAATGCCCAGGGCGCGCAGCTGATCCTGCACCATGGTCATGACTTCCTTGGAGCGCGGCTGCGGCAACGCGGTGTTGGTGCGCAGGACGAGGCGCTGGCCGTCCTTGACGCGGATGCCATCGGGCCCGGGCTCCCAACCGGCCTCATCGAGAAGGCGCTTGGATTCCTCTGGGTCGAAGGTATAGGCGGCGGACTGGTCCTTATACGCCAGGCCGGTCTCGGCCACGGAGGAGGTGGCGAGCGGGTAGGACTCGGAGAAGAGCACGCGGAGGATTTCCTCGCGGTCCACGCCGTGGATGATGGCCTCGCGCACGCGCTTGTCGTGCAGCAGCGGGTGGTCGAAGCGGAAGGCGAACTGGTTGTTCATGGAGTTCGTGCCGCGTGAGACGATGTCAACACCTTGTTCTTTCAGCAGCGGCTCCTGCGGGGCTGAGATCTGGCGGGCGATATCGGCCTGGCCGGAAAGGATTGCTCCGGTGCGCACGGATTCCTCGGCGGCGAGGATGTAGTGGACGCCGTCGATCTCCGCGCGGCCCTGGTGCTTGGCCGCTGGTGGGGCCCAGTCGTAGTCCTCACGGGTCTTGAGCTTGAGGTCGGTGCCGATTTCTTCCGACTCCACTACAAAGGGGCCAGAGCCAATAACGTTGACCGCGTTGCCGGGGCCGAAGCCCTCGTTGTCTAGAGCCAACGTGGAATCAGAGAGCAGGCCGGCGTTATAGGCGGAAGTGGCTTGGAGGAAACCCGGGGAGGGCTGAGTGAAGTAGAACTTCACGGTGTCCTCGTCCACGACTTCGCCGCGGTCATAGTTGGCGATCTGCTCGGAGCTGGTCAGCGTGCGGGATTTATCGCCGCGGCCGAAGAGGTCGAAGTTGGCCACGACGTTCTCGGCGGTCAAAGGAGAACCATCGGAGTAGGTGACGTCGGTGCGGATAGTAAACGTGTATTCCGTGGCATCGGCGTTGACCTTGGGCATCTCCGTGGCGATCCATGGCGAGAGTTCCAGGGTCTCGGGATCCTGATAAAGGAGGCGGTCGGTCAGCTGGTTGACCACGCCACCGTTGGGGTAAAAGCCGGCGGCCGGCGGATAGAGCGTGCGGAAGAATTGCGGCTCGAGGTAGGTGAGGACGTTATCCTCCCCGTCCGGCCGATCCGCGGCAGAGCAGCCCGCTAAGGCGAGGGCTGCTGCCAGGGTGGCGGCGAGTGCGCGTAGAGTTTTCACGGTAATGCTTTCAGAAAGTCGGTAGTCGGTTTGTGCTGTGTCTCTGGATTTAACACAACGCATACTGAGCGGTATTATTCCACTAGACAGCACAGTCTAAAAGTTTGAGGTTGATTTATATGCCCGCCATCGCCATCGTCGGGGCCGGCCCGCGCGGTATCTCGCTGGTCGAGCGCCTTGCGGCCCATCTGCGCGCGACCCCCCTTCATTCACCCCTGCGACTCCACATCATCGACGATGCCCCGCTGGGCGCCGGCCGCATTTGGGATACGGATCAGACCCGCACGCTGTGCATGAACACCCTGGCTGGCGCGGTCACGTTATTCACCGAGCCTGATTCCACGACCACCGCGCCGGTGCTGGAGGGTCCCATTCTCTACGAGTGGATCCAGCTTCTGCGCGGCGAGCGCCCCGACATCGCGCCCGCCAAGCTAAAGCTTTATGATTCCCACCCGCCGCGCGAAGGGCTTGCCGCCTCATTTGCCACAGAGCTCGCGCAGACCCGCCCGGAATCCAACCCTTCCCGCGCGCTCTACGGCGCCTACTTGGAGTGGGTCTTCGAGGTTGCACTGGCCCAGCTGCCGGAGAACGTGGACGTCGTCCAGCACCGTGCGCGCGCGTTGTCCGTAGAGGAGCGCGGTGAACAGGACGCCATCGAGCTTTCCGACGGCACCACCGTCACCGCCGATGCCACCGTCCTGGCTTATGGCTGGCAAGTGCCTGCCCTGACCGAGTCCGAGCGTGCCCTGGCGGAGGCCGCAGATTCCGGCCTGCACTGGGTGCGCCCAGATAACCCGGTGGAGCAACCGGTGTCTGAGGTTCCTGCGGGCGAGAAGGTCCTAGTTCGGGGCCTGGGCATGGGCTTCTTCGACGTCATGGCGCTGCTCACCATCGACCGCGGCGGCGAGTTCGTCGAGGATCCCTCCACCCGCTCCGGACTGCGCTACGAACCCAACGGCGAGGAACCGCACTTCATCGTCTCCTCCGGCCGCGGCTACCCTTATATCCCGAAGTCGGAGTATCACGCGCTGCCACCAAAGGCTGAGCTGACCCGCTTCCGCGCCGCGGTCGCCGCGCTTGATCCGGAAGCGGAGCTGGACTTTAGCACGCAGCTGCTACCGCACATTCTGCGTGATTCCTACGCCGAATACTACGAGAACCAGGCTCGTGTATTCCCAGATGCCCTGCAGCGCCCGCTTGCGGATATCCTCGCCACGATTGATTCCACGGAGCTCACCGCCCCAGATCTCCGAGGCATGGCGGATCAGCTGCGCGTGGCGCTGGAGGGCGCATCGACTGACCCCCTCGACCTTGCCCACTGGGCGAACCCGCTGGCGGACTTCGACAGCGCGGAGGGCGCCGAGATCACCGAGTACATCGCCGAGGGCCTCGCCCGCGATATCCGGGAGGCCGTCGCCGCCGCCGATTCCCCGCTGAAGTCCGCGCTGTGGGCCATCTCAGCCGCGCGCAAGCCCTCCTCCATCGCCGGCTCGGAGGGCCGGATGACGTGGGAGTCCCGGACCAGCACCTACAAGGAGTTCATGGCCTTCGGGCAGATGGTGGGCTCCGGCCCGCCGCTCTTCCGCACCCGACAGCTGCTGGCGCTTGTCGACGCCGGCCTCGTCACCTTCCTGGGCCAGCGCCCCCAGCTGGAGATCGGTGAGAAGTTCACACTGCGCACCGCGCACGGTGAGGCTTCCTCCACCTGGCTTATCGACGCCTGGATGCACTCCCCCGATGTCCGCCGCGCCGGCGACCCACTTGCGGTATCCCTCAACGGACGTGTTCGCGCGTTCGTCGACCATGGGCAGGCCACCGGCTCGCCGGAGACGACATGGAACCGTCGCGTGGTCAACCCCGGCGGCACCGAGGACCCGCACCTGCACATCGTCGGCATCCCCACCTATTCGCAGTGGCCGGATACCACCATCTCCCCCATGCCGGGCACCGATCCGCTCATGCTGCAAGAAACCGACCGCACGGCCGGTTCCCTGCTCACTTCCCTCTAACCTCACACAGCGAAAGCGCCGAGGCCCACACTGCCTTGGCGCTCTCGGTGGTTTTAGTCCAGGGCGTCGAGGGCCTGCTCCAAGTCCGCGAGCAGGTCATCAATGGACTCAATGCCCACGGAGATGCGCACGAGGTCTGCCGGCGGGACGAGTTCGGAGCCTTCCGCGGAGATATGGGTCATGTTCTGCGGGTGCTCGATGAGGGACTCCACACCGCCGAGTGACTCCGCCAATGAGATGAGCTTGGTGTTGAGACAGATCTGGCGAGCATGCTCCTCGCTATGGAAGCGCACGGACATCATGCCGCCAAAGCCGCGCATCTGCTTCTTCGCCAGCTCGTGGCCCGGATGCGAGGGCAGGCCCGGGTAGAGAACCTGCTTGACCTCCGGGCGGGACTCCAGGAATTCCGCCACGGCCTGTGCATTGGAGCAGTGGCGATCCATGCGAACCTCCAGGGTCTTTATGCCGCGGGCGGTGAGGTAGGCGTCAAAAGGCGAAGACACCGCGCCGACGTTGCCCTGGAAGTACAGCAGGCGCTCATCCATCTCAGCGGAGTTGGTCACGACCGCACCACCCAGCACATCCGAGTGGCCGCCCAGGTACTTCGTGGTGGAGTGCAGAACGTGATCCGCGCCCAGCTCCAGAGGGTTCTGCAGGTAGGGAGTGGCGAAAGTGTTGTCGACGACAATCTGGACGTCGCCAGCCGCCTTGACTGCCTTAGTGACCGCAGCGATATCCGTGATCGTCGTCGCCGGATTGGTCGGGGTCTCCAACCAAATGAGCTTGGTGTTCTCCTTCAACGCCGCCTCCACCGCCGCGGTATCGGCGGTATTAACGATGGACAGCTCGATGCCCCACTCACCGTAGTCATGGTGCAGGAGACGGTACATGCCGCCGTAGGCATCGTTACCCAAAATCACGTGGTCACCTGGGCGCACGATGATACGGATGAGGGTATCGACGGCCGCCATGCCCGTGGCGAAACAGCGAGCATACTCGGCATTCTCTAGCGCCGCGAGGGTCTTCTCTAGGGAATGAACGGTGGGGTTGGCCACGCGGCCATACTCGTAGCCGCCGCGCAGCTGCGCGAGGCCGTCCTGCTGGTACGTGGTGGAAGCGTAAATCGGTACGTTGATGGATCCCATGTAAGGATCCGGCTGGTAACCGGCATGGATGGAACGGGAAGAAAAGCCAAGAGTGCGGTTGTCAGTCATGAGGCACAAGTCTAGACCAAGCTGTTCAGTTGCGAGAAAGACTAGCTTTTTATATTCAACTCTCTTCCCTACTATCGATAGGCGTCAGACGTGAGCGATAGCAGAAAGGACACACGTGACCAGATCAACCGCATACCTAAGCGCCTCCGCCGAGCAGAGCGACGGGGCTGTCGACGCGGTCACCCGCTGGTGGCAGACAGAAAACATGCAGTCCTGGCTCATAGACAAACCCATCGGCATCGCGCTCATCCTCATAGTCGCCATCATCGGTAGCTGGCTGCTGCGTCGGCTCATCACCAAACTGGCAGACAACAGCATCAAGAAAGGCAAGCTCAGCTCGCCGCTCTCCCCTCGCAAAGCTCACCGAACAACCGATAAGGCGCTCGAGAAAACGCAAGAGGCACGGCGCACCTCCCGCATCCAGACTCTCGCCGGCGTCGGCCGCTCCGCGGTCGCCATATTCGTCTGGGTCTGGGCAGTGCTGGCCATCTTGGACAAGCTCGGAGTCAACGTCGCCCCGCTCGTGGCCTCAGCCGGCGTGGTTGGTGTCGCCCTTGGTTTCGGTGCCCAGGCGCTGGTCAAGGACTTCCTCTCCGGCATTTTCATGCTCATGGAGGACCAGTACGGCATCGGTGACACCATCGACCTCGGCAACGGGGTCTTCGGCGATGTAGAGTCCATTTCCCTGCGTATCACCACGGTCCGCGACATCGATGGCGCGCTATGGTACGTCCGCAATGGCGAAATCCTGCAGGTGGCCAACCACTCCGACCGCTACTCCGTAGCCCGCGTCCAGGTCCCCATCGCGCTGAGCAACGACCCCACCCGAGCAGTCGACGTCATCACCACCGCAGCAGAAGAAGCCGCCCGCGACTCCGACATCAAGGACTTCATCCTGGCCACCCCCACGGTCAACGGCATGTCTGGCCTGGAAGTGGACCACATGTCCTACCGCGTTTCCGTCAAGACGCTACCGGGCAAGCAGTGGGATGTGCAGCGTGCCATGCAGGCGAAAATCCTCACCGCCATGCACACGGAAGGAATTACCACGCCCTACCCGCGGGGGATGGCTATCTTTGATCTGGAAGAACCCAGCCTGACGAGAAAGGAAGATTAGGCGTGCAACCAACGAGCGTGTACGACGCCGTCGGCGGAATGGAGACCTTTGAGAAACTCGTCGGCGGTTTCTACGCCCAGGTGCGCGAGGATGATCTCATCGGCCCGATGTACCCACAGCAGGACTGGGAGGGATCAGAACAGCGCCTGACCTGGTTCCTTGTGCAGTATTGGGGAGGGCCACAGCTCTTTTCCGAGCAGCGCGGCCACCCTCGCCTGCGCATGCGCCATGTGCCCTACCCCATCGATATGGCCGCCCATGATCGCTGGCTCGAGCTCATGGGCAACTCCTTAGCGCAGATCGACGAGGAGACCATCCCGCCGGCCTATCGCGCCATGATTTGGGACCACATGGAGCGAGTGGCGGCGATGCTCATCAACCGCGCTCCCTAAAGCCCGAAGGCGTCCTTTACCGGCTGGGACAGCAGCTCTCCCCCACGAGTCATGAGTCCATCGCCCAAGCCTGGGTAGCGCTCAACCGCACCGTCAAAGCCATCAGCAGCCACTGCACGCATATAGGGCAGCGTGGCAGAGCCCAACGCCCGGGCGGAGGTATTCGCTACCGCGCCCGGCATGTTGGCCACGCAGTAGAAGATCGTGTCGTGCACCTTGAAGGTGGGCTCGTCGTGCGAGGTCTTTCGGGAGTTTTCAAAGCAGCCGCCTTGGTCAATGGCGACGTCGACAAGCACAGCCCCCTTCTTCATCCGCTCGACCACATCTTCGCGCACCAACTTCGGCGCCGCAGCACCTGGAACCAACACCGCGCCGATAACCAAGTCCGCCTCCAGCAACTCAGCCTCGAGCGCCGCCGGATCCGACACAATCGTGCGCACGCTGCCCTGATACTGCTCATCGAAGCGCTGCAACACGTGCGGGTCAAGGTCCAACACCGTCACCTCGCCGCGCAGGCCGTGCGCCATTGCCACTGCCGACGCCCCCACTTGGCCACCACCGATAACGACAACGCGGGCTGGCCGCGTGCCTGGTACGCCAGCAACCAGCAAACCGCGCCCACCTTCGGTGGAGAGCAGATGGTGCGCGCCCTCGATTACGGCAAGACGACCAGCAACCTGGGACATCGGGGTCAACAGTGGCAGGGTGCCGCGAGAATCGGTCACCGTCTCATAGGCTACGGCCGTCGTCCCCGATGTGATCAGCGCTTCCGTCAACGGGCGGTCCGCAGCCAGGTGCAGGTAGGTGAACAGCAGGAGGTCCTCGCGCAGATATCCATATTCTGACTCGAGTGGCTCTTTAACCTTGACCACCATATCCGCAGCCCAGGCCTCCGCTGCGGAGGGAACGATGGTCGCGCCGATCTCTTCATAGCTGGAGTCCGGAAAAGAAGCACCTTCCCCGGCCGTTGTTTCCACTACAACCTCATGGCCATCCTTCACCAGCGTCCCGGCCGCGCTGGGGGTAAGCGCGACGCGGTTTTCGTTATTCATGATTTCTTTGGGTACGCCAATACGCATGCTTCGAGCCATCTCCTTTTGCTGAAGAAAAAGAATTCGACCCCTTTAGGGTAACGCAGATCACCCCTTAGATGTGTTGTTCCTGCTCAGCAGGCACGGCTCCCCGTCAGACGTTAGTATGCGGAGCATGAGCACACTGCGCGATGTACGGTCCTGTAAGCCCCATCATCACTCACGGAGTTACGGGGTGGGCCTCGGCGCTCATCGCAGTGGGCACAGGAATAGCACTCTTATGCAAAGCCCCGCCGTGGACGGTCGCCGTAGGCGCCGCACTGGCGGGGTACGCACTGCTTTAGACCTTTAGAACAAGGACAGCCGCGTCGAGTGGTAAACGCTGCCATAAGGCGCATCAAGGCGCACCCAGCGCCCCTTGCCCGCCACGCGAAGGTGGCGGGGGATCTCGAGTGAGGCGGCAAAGCCCGGGATGAGCCCCAAGCTCGTGCAGGCGAAAATCATCCGCATAGGAATCTCCACCTGAGTCTCCGCATCATTCACGGTGAGCACCGTCTGATTCAACAGGCTCTTCGGAGGTCCCATCGGCCCGGAGAATTGGCGGGCCAGCTGGCGGCCCTTGTCCGCGAGTTCACGGACAACGTCGACCGGCAGCGAGTCGATCTCCTTAAAACCCTGTGCCGGCGGCAAGGCCCCCGGCCAGGACGGATCACGTGCTGGACCTAAATCAAGTTCCACGCCTCCCTCGTGGCCGAGGGAATCAGGGGCGGTGTGGAGGGCATCGAGAAGCGCCTGCGCCGACACCACGGCACCGTCGCGGCCCACGGTCCCCTCGCAACGCCGAGCCACGACGACGTCGAACGGCGTGGTCACAAAGACCTCAGCCTGGTTGGTGTCGTACTGACGCAGGCGCACCGCTGCGGATGCATCCAGCCCCGTCGCGCGGGAGAGGAGGGCGCGCAGCCCTACCCCACCGCTGCGCAATGTCAGAGTTTCGCGCTCCATTACTGCTGCTCAAGCTCGACGACAGCGTGCTCCAGGATAATGTTGCGCTCCTGCTCAGAGACCTCTCGCGGCATCTGAGTATCCGGGTCAATGGTGACCTGCACGCAATCAATGACGCAGGCCACTTGGCCCTGCGCATCCTTGATCGTCTGGCGAGTGGTGAAAGACGTGGTGCCGAGGCGCACCACCGTGGTTTCCACCGTCACCGTTCCATGGCGTCCATCCCACTTGATGGGGCGGACATAGTCCGCTTCGATGTGACGAACGAAAGCCACCATATTGATGCCACGTGCGTAGAAGTGGTGCATGGCAAAAGCCAAGCGCGCCTCCTGCGCCAGCTCAATGAAGTTGGCATTCATCATGTGGCCGTACATGTCAAAGTCCGACCAGCGCACGCCCACAGTAAGCGCGTGGACGTTGTCCTTGGTCTCCTCCGACACAACATTCTGAGCGGACATTCCAGGTTCCTTCCGGAGTTCGTGCTTTAACGCTAGGGACTTAAAGGCCCTAGCGGCTGAGCTTACGGTGGGTAACGCGGGACGGGCGTGCAGCCTCCTCGCCGAGACGCTCGACCTTGTTCTTCTCGTAGTCGCCGAAGTTGCCCTCGAACCAGAACCACTGGCCTTCTGCGACGTTGCCCTCCCACGCCAAGATGTGAGTACAGGTGCGGTCGAGGAACCAGCGATCGTGGGAGATGACCACGGCGCAGCCAGGGAACTTCTCCAGGGCGTTTTCCAGGGAGCCCAGGGTTTCCACGTCCAAGTCGTTGGTCGGCTCATCGAGAAGGATCAGGTTGCCGCCTTCCTTGAGGGTCAAGGCCAGGTTCAGGCGGTTACGCTCACCACCGGAGAGGACCTTGGAAGGCTTTTGCTGGTCAGCACCCTTGAAACCGAAAGCGGAGAGGTAGGCGCGGGACGGCATCTCGTTCTGACCGACGTGGATGTAATCCAGCCCGTCGGAGACGACCTCCCACACGGTGGCCTCCGGGTCGATGTTCTCGCGGCCCTGGTCAACATAAGACAGCTTGACGGTCTCGCCGACGTCAACGGAACCCGAATCCGGCTGTTCCAAGCCCACGATGGTCTTGAACAGGGTGGACTTACCCACACCGTTCGGCCCGATAACACCGACGATGCCGTTGCGCGGCAAGGTGAAGGAAAGATCCTTGATGAGGACACGGTCGTCGAAGCCCTTGGTCAGGTTCTTGACCTCCACGACCTTGTTGCCCAGGCGCGGCGGAGTCGGAATCTGAATCTCTTCGAAGTCGAGCTTCTTGTACTGCTCGGCCTCCGCAGCCATTTCCTCGTAGCGCTGGAGACGAGCCTTGTTCTTGGCTTGGCGGGCCTTCGCACCGGAGCGAACCCACGCGAGCTCGTCCTTGAGGCGCTTCTGCAGCTTCTTGTCCTTAGCGCCAGCGATCTCGAGACGCTCGGCCTTCTTCTCCAGGTAGGTGGAGTAGTTGCCCTCGTAGGGGTAGAGCTTGCCGCGGTCCACCTCACAGATCCAGCCCGCGACGTGGTCGAGGAAGTAGCGGTCGTGGGTCACTGCGAGGACCGCACCCGGGTAGGACTCGAGGTGCTTCTCCAGCCACTGGACGGACTCGGCGTCAAGGTGGTTAGTAGGCTCGTCGAGCAGCAGCAGGTCCGGCTCGCTCAGCAGCAGCTTGGCCAGCGCGACGCGGCGGCGCTCACCACCGGAAAGGTTGGTCACCGGGTCATCGGACGGCGGGCAGCGCAGTGCTTCCATGGCCTGCTCGATCTTGGAATCCACTTCCCAGGCATCGGCAGCATCGAGCTCCTCCTGGAGCTTGCCCATCTCCTCCATGAGTTCATCGGAGTAGTTGGTGGCCATCTCTTCGGCAATCTCTTCGAAGCGCTGCTTCTTCTGGAAAATTTCTCCAAGGCCCTCTTCGACGTTCTCACGGACCGTCTTTTCCTCGTTGAGCGGCGGCTCCTGGAGGAGGATGCCGACGGTCTTGCCCGGATCGATGAACGCCTCGCCGTTGGAAGGCTGATCCAGTCCGGCCATAATCTTCAGGATCGAGGACTTACCTGCACCGTTGGGGCCCACGACGCCGATCTTGGCGCCCGGGTAGAAAGCCATGGTGACGTTGTCCAAAATAACCTTGTCACCGATGGCCTTACGCACGTTTTTCATCGTGTAGATGAATTCGCCCATGTTTCACCCTTTGCTTCTGTCAGGATTGGTAAATAACAGTACAAAGACTACATGACATGGGCGGCGGTAGTCCTTTGTCCTTGGACCATCGCTTCTTCTGGCTCCGGTTCAAGGTATGGCTCAGCCCCGGACTGCGCTTGCTGACGGTCCGCCGCGGTGTCCTGCGGAGTATCTCCCGGCCGCAATGCAGCTGGCATTGCTTCTTCCGTTGCACTCTCCGAGCCTTCTGTGCTCTCTGTGTTCTGCGTATCCCTTGCGTTTTGTGAATCGCTCGGCGGCGCCGTGTAATCCACGTCCAAAACCGGCGGATTCTCCCCTAGCCAGAGGGCTTCGCTGCCCTCCTCACCATAGGAGGTACCGATCTTTGTAGAGGTGATGCAGAAGCGGTTGAGGTCCAGGCCCACGTGGGCGATTTTGATATAGGTCCTAGAGCGCTTCGCACCGTGCTGATCTTCCCACCGGTCAGTCACGATGGAGCCCATAACGAAGACGGGCATGCCCTTAAACAGTGACTTCTTCACGTTGATGGCGCACTGCCCCCACACTTCTCCATCGATAAAGTTGAGATCCAGCTCCCGCCATACGGTTTTGCCTTCCTCGTCTTTCTCCGGAACGCTGCGGGAAGAAGCGATACGGATGCGGGCCTTATACATGGTGTCGCTGATTTTGGTCAGGTGCGGGTCGTGAGTCAGACGTCCTGTAATGGAAATTGGGTATTGAGACATTGCTTGATTCCTTTGCTGGTCATGGCTGGTAGCTTTCTTGCGGTTGAGGAAGCGATGCGCCTCCCTTACCTCGCATCTTTGCCACCAGGAACAGCACCCGCAATGACTCCGCCAGCAACCTGTGGATAACTTGTTGCAAGCGTCAACAAAAATCCGTTTATCCAGGCAGAAGTACCCTTTCCATCACCCTGGACGCGCCAGCTCTCTCGTGCTGGCACCCCTAGTGCTGGCGGAAGCTAGACTCGTCGCCTTCCCCCATTTGCTTGAGCATCGCGTTATAGCGTTCCAGATCAGCATCGCCGTCCACGTCTGCCTTAGCATCATAGCGCCGAGCAGTCGCGCGATCTTCCCGCAGCCAGTCCCGGAATAGTGAGCCGAACACAATCACCAGCGGGAATTGGCCGAATCCCCAAGAAATGCCGCCGCCGGTCCGCTGGTCCCTCACAAAGTCCGGGTTCCACGGCAGGTTCAAGGATTCATAGAAGTCCAAACCAAGAATCACCTGCATCTGCATGAGATAAACACCGGCGAAGAGGTGCAGGGGCATCGACACAAACAGAATCAACAGACGAACGCCCGTGGGCGCGCGCCACGGCAGCGGATCCGGGCCGATGACCTCCCAGTAGTAGATATATCCGGAGATCAAGAAGACCCAGTTCATGATGACATGCCCTGCATGCTCCGAAATGGCGACCTCATAGAAGCTCGGGAAGAGGTAGAGCACGTAGAGGATGGCCAGGAACTGCAGGACATTGACCGCTGGGTGCGTGAGCACACGCAGGGTACGGGATTTGGTGAGGGCGACGGCGGCGTCGTGAAGCGTGGGCTTGCCCGGCTCACCCGGCTCAAAGGCTTCCATCACCAGCGTCACTGGGGCGCCCAACACGAGGCACAGGGGAATTGCCATCGACAGAATCATGTGCACCAACATGTGCATGGAGTACAGCGCCGGCATGTATAGGCCGATGCCATTGCTCAGGATCAGCGTCAGGCCCAGTGAGCCCACAAGGAACCAGGTAGTACGCACCGCCGACCACGTCAGCCCACGCTGCTTCAGACGCCAGAGCGCGTACAGGTAGAAGCCGGCTAGCACGAGTCCGAGCGAGCCAAACATGAGATCAAAGCGGAACATGGTCCACACGTTGGTGGCTGTGGGGGCGTCGAAAAGCTCGTAGCCCACGAGGATCTGCATGGCGTTGAGGTTCGGATCCCGCGGCGGCGGGGGCGGTGTACGGCCCATCGAGATGGCCACGCCGACTGTGGCCGCCATGATGAGAACCTCCACCACGGCCACCCGGATGAACAGGCGCGGAGTGCGTGTCAGTTGCGGAATGGTGACCCGGCGATGCACAAAGCCGATGGCCGCGAGCACCACGGTGAGCACTGTTTTGCTCAACACCAGCAATCCATAGCGAGTGGTGAATAAATCCCCTAACTCAACGCGGATGAGCGCGTTGACCACACCGGTCGCCGCCAGCCCCACAATGGACAGCAGCGCAACCGTAGAGTAGCGGCGAACCGCCACGCCCATGTCAGGGCCTAGGCGGCGGCCATGCGCAATGAGACCCATGAGCCCGCCGACCCACAGCATGATGAAGAAAAGGTGCAATAGCAGCGAGTTCGTGCCGTAATCATGATCGCCGCCGGAGGCCGAGTGACCCTCCATGCCGAGGGGCACCGTCAACAACAGCGACAGGAAGAACATGGCAACCTGTCCCGCCCAGGTGCGCGCAACAAAGCCCATAATGGCAACGAGCGCTGCGATTCCCGCGGTGAGCAGCCACACTTGCGACGTGGCAATCTGTCCCACCGCCATGCCCATCAGCTCTGGGTTGAGGACTTGGCCCAACGGGGTACCGGTGAGGTCCGACATCACGAGGGGAACCTCAATCAACGACACCACCGCAGCGCCCACGGCGGCCCACGCGCCGGTGCGCGCCGCAATGTGCCCATCGACGGTCAGGCCAGCCTCGATGAGACGCTCGTTGTCCTTGTCCGGCACGGCCGGGTAAATCAAGAAGGCACTGGACATAAATGAACCGATGGCTAGCGCCATGAGCATCCAGGCAACCGCACGGAAGAAGGGAAGGCCGAACGTTGTCATGCGGCCTGGGTCGGGGATGCCCAGGGCGGCAAGCGAATCCGCGAGAAAGAACAAGGAAATAATTCCTCCCACGAGGCCCGCGAAGACGACGAAAGAAAAATTCAACAAGCGGGAAGGCTGCGCTCCCGACCCCGAGTGCGCCAGCCCCCGAAAGTGCTGTGAACTGGGATTTTCTTTCTCAGTGTGCATGGTGGGCAGTCTACCGCCACAGACGTTCTCTTACCTAAAAGGTAAATTATTCTCAGCATTCGTGTAGTCTGCTCTCATGGACTCTCGCCAGCTTCACCACTTTCGGGCCGTCGTAGATCACGGTTCTTTCACGCAAGCTGCGGAAGCGCTACAGCTCACACAACCTTCTTTGAGCCTGACCGTCCGCAAGCTTGAAAAAGATCTCAATGTGAAGCTACTTTCCCGCGGACGCGGCGGAGTCCACACCACGGAGGCTGGGGATTATCTCTACGGCGTGGCTACCTCGATCGATTCCCTCCTCACCACCGCCACCGCCCGCCTTGCCGAATTTGTTTCCTCAACACCAGCGCAGAACTAACACCAGCGATAGCCCGATAATCAGGTGGTCCGCAGCGGTGCGTTATGATGTTTTCGGTACGCCTCCATAGCTCAGTGGATTAGAGCAGTGGGTTTCTACCCCATGTGTCGCGGGTTCGAATCCTGCTGGGGGCACTTTTTCTTTCCCCCTTCTACTAGCGTTTTTGCTGGTGGGAGGGGGTTTCTATGTTTTGGCCATTGCAGTCTTTTACAGCGATTTACGGCGGTTTACAGCGGCGCGTGTCGTGGGATTGTCGTGGGTTTTTGAGGCCTCGACGGTGGTGCTCTATCTGCCCCTATAGTGTGACCGCAAACACACGTCAACCAGGTTGACACCTAAACCCGGTGGTGTATAGTTATAGGTGTAAGGCAGAGAGCCACAGAGAAAAGGAAAACACAATGAACACCTACACCACCCGCAACGAAGCAGTACAGCGCGAAATCATCGAACCGCTCGGAGAGTACGCCAACGAACACGACATCGACGCCATCGCCGACACCCTCATCCAGACCGAAGGCGAAGGCTTCTACCTCGACCAGGACGCCGACTTCTGGAGCGTAGTCGCCAACAACGCACTCTAAAAAGCAGCCCGGACGGTCGCAGCAGGGGTTCGACTCCCCCGCCGGGCACCAAGACCACCACCGCCAGAAAGGACACCCCATGTACACCCTCACCACCACCAACGAAGTGCATACGCTAACCGGCGAGACGCTCGAAGACCTCCGCCGTCAGCTAGTCGACTACCACGAGGACAACCGCCGCGATCCTCAATATGGCGACTACTATGACCAATTCCTAGCGGTCTACCCACTAGACGAATCCGAGCTAGACGAGGACGAAGCCCCCACGGAGCCGCGCCCACTGACCGCCGACATCCTAGAAGGCCTCGCCTGCCACGTCTGGGATGTGTCCGTCGTCAACCTCCGCGAGGAGGAGGGCACCACCATCAACCGCCTTGCTGAGACCCTGCACTACATGCTCGACATGGACGAGGACGCCGCCGAAGACGTACTCCGCACCTACATCGCCCAAATCGAAGAGCTGGACGACCGCGACATTGACGAGGACGCTATCAGCGAAGCCGACGCAGACTTCCTCATCGGTGCTGTGAAGTCCGCCCGCGCCGCCGGGGATTTGGGGGAACTCCAGCTCGCCGACGTGGAGGAAGCCGCCTTCGCATATCAGCACGCTGCGGACACCGCTGAGGCGCTCCGCCAGGAGCGGGACAAAGCTATCCGCGCCGCCCTCGCCGCCGGTGCCAGCAAAGCCAGCGTAGCCCGCGCCGCCGGCGTCTCCCCACAAGCGATTAGCAAGATGAGCCGATAATGCAGGTAGGCGACAAAGACGGCCACGGCCAATACGGCATCATCGACGAAAACCCCGACGGCCTCCTATGCCATGAGTGCGGCAAGCGATTCAAGCACCTCTCTACCCATGTCAGCCTGGGCCATAAAATCAAGGTTGCCGACTATCGCGAGCGTCACGGTCTACATGCCCAAAAGCCCCTTGTATCCCAGCAGGTGCGTGGGAATATGCGGGCTTCATGGGAAAAGCACTCCAATAAGCATCTCGCAGACTTGGACGCCCACCGCAACCCACTTAAAGCGGTGGAGGCGTCGCGTGAGATTAGTCGCAATCGGTCTGCGGGGGCGAAAGCGGGACGTGCGGCTGCTCTTAAATCACGGCGGGGTAGGCCTCTCACGCAACAGGAAATCGATGTGCTTAATGCTGCCCCTGGGGTACCTGAGTGGTCCGAGATTGCACACAAAATCCTCGAGGATTCTTCAGTGTCCCTTCGCTCCCTAGCGGAGTCATTGGGGATGAAGCATGTGACTGCCCATCAGCGCCTTAAGCGGTATAGGCCTCCTGGGTGGGAGTCGCGTGGTTCAGGGAATTTCTTCCCTGCGGCAGAATCCCCCTAAAACGCAGAAAAAGACCCCCACCCGTACAGGGTGAGGGTCAGGTTTATCGGCGTGCGCGCCATTCATCAAACGGCAGGAATGGGGGTTTGGGGAGGCCTAGGCCTTCGAGCCACGCCGCGTAATCCATGTGGTCAGTCAGCCGGTCTTCTAGGGCGGCGATGCGCGCCCCCTGGGATTCGAGCCGTTCCTGCTGGGTTTCTAGGCGCTCTTTGAAATAGGCTTTCATTTCCGTGGTGAGGGCTTGCCAGTTGGCAGGCTCAGCCGCTTTACGGTCAGCACTCGCCTTAGCCTTCACACCAGCGTAGGCTCCGAGAGCGGAGATGATGGCGACGATGATGGTGGCCAGCTGCCCCCCATCAATCTCGCTGAAGTGCATCGCGTATCTCCTCCCCCTCTAGTGCCGGTTCGCGGTGACCTCGCCACACCGCCCAAATGGTCAGAAGGGCAAGGGAGATGTAGCCAATGGAGGACACCCAGGCGCGTGGACTGTCATTGATAATGCTATTCGTCAGGAAGCTTAAGCCCCACAAGATATTGAGACCTACCCCAGCCCCTACCGCTATGGGCGTGGCTTTTCCCCACCACGCCGACAGAATGCAGGCGGCACCAATCACTATCCAAATCACGGCCCAGGTTGGCATGGAGAGGAAGCCCTCGGCGGGGTGCGCGGCCTGCGCACGCGGGGACATGAGCGGTGGGAGGTAGGAGACACCTCGGGCCATGATGGAGATGCCGAGGATGACAAGGGCGGGGGCGTCACCCATGCACCAGGCGCGGAGCCGACGCGCCGCTGGCTGGTATTTGGCGGGCAGGTGGTCAATCGGCATACCGGTCACTCCCCTGCTGTGGTTGGCCCGGTGTAGACCGGCAGGGTGGCGGGCGCGGCCTCGGATTCTGCGTGCTGGGCCTGCTCAGCTAAGCGGCCCGCCATGGACGGGGTCACCCCATCAATCGTGAGCCGGTTGACAAGCGTGGTGAGGATGAAGCCGATACCGCCAGCCACGGCGATGAACCACGCCGGGGCGTCCGCCAGATAGACGGGCAGGATACCCGCCAGCCACGCTAGGGCCTGCAACACCAGCATGATGGTGCCTTTGAAGCGTAGCCACCACGGCTGAGCCACCAGCTCAGCAGCCACCGCGTCAGCTACGTACTCGCCCACCTCAGTGAGCATCGGTGAAGGACGTGTCATCGCTTACCTCCCAGGAGCTGGTCGAGCTTGCGCTCAATACGGACAATCATCTGGATCATGTGAGCAAGGGCGTCAACTGGGGTAATGCCCTTGCCTTTCTCGTTCACCCCTAGGTGCTTCCAGCCGGGGTACGACGCCTCAATGTCCACGGTGCCGTCCTCGCGGACAATCTTGTCGCGCCCGCCTGTCAGCTGCTGTCGAATATCTTTCACATCCGAGCCAATGGGGTCGGTGATGCGAATATCGACGTAGCGCTTGGTCTCTTCGGTTTTCCGGTCAATGTGGTCGAGGATTCTTTGAATGTCGGCCATGCTTAGCTCCTGCTCCTGCTCCTGTTTTCCTGTGAATAGCGCTCCCAGCTCGGCGCGTGTCCCCCGGTAGGCGTTGATGTCCACCGCGTGCCCCGCGACGAGGGCGTTGCTGCCGAACTGCCACAGGGCGGGCTTCTGGTTGCCTAGCGGGTAGTCCCATTGGCGGTGCTGGTCGCCGGGGTAAATGTCACGGGGCTTGCCCCGGGGGTTGGTACCGTAGGCTGCGACCCAGAACGCTCCGAACTCGTGGCTGTCCGGCTCGCCCGAGGTGATGCGGCCCTCCCAGTAGGGGACGTAGGAGTAGCAGCCAATCACCCGCACGCCCCGGCGCTCGAACTCACGCTTACATTGACGGATGTGGTCAACATGAAGTCCTGCGTTGGTCTCCACATCAATCCACATCGGGCGCTTCTTGTCGCCCATGACCTCCAGGGAGGCTTGCACCTGCTGCGCCACGCTGGTGCCCTCAGACGGGTTCCTGAGGTAGTGGTAAGCAGCCGTGAGCATCCCGGCGCCCTCCGCATCCTCAAGATGTGAGCGGTAGCAGCGGTCACGGTGCGTTCCGTCGGTGGTGCGGATGATAGCGAAGTCGATACCCTCACGCGCCGCCTGCTTGAGGCTCATGCCGTCCTGATGCTCGGACACATCAACGCCGAAGAGGGTGCCGCCCTGCTTCCCCACAGGGCGGGAGGTGGACTCGCCGGGTTGTGCGGCACCCGCGAGATACGGGGCCGGGTCCTGATGCGCGCCACCTAGGCGGCCCGGCGACCCCCACACCTCAAAGTGCAGGTGCGGCCCGGTGGACTCGCCCTCGTTGCCCACAACGCCTATCTTTTGGCCTGCTCGTACACGGTCACCGGCCTTAACTAGAATGCCGTCGTGCTTCACGTGGCCGTAGATGAAGTCCTTGCCGACGCTATCCTGGCAGTCCAGCCATATCCACGAGCCGAAACCAGAAACGTTATAGCGCTCTCGGCCCTCAACCACGACACCATCAGCCGCCGCATAAATCGGCGTGCCAATCGGTGCCGCGAAATCCAGGCCCGCGTGAAACGTGCCCCAGCGTGGCCCATAGCCACTAGACACCTGATAGGTGCCCGGTTTCATCGGGTGAGTAACCATCACGCCCTCCTTTGGGTATAAAAAATGCCGCCTTGTGGGCGGCGATTAGGTGATTTCGTGTGATGCTTCGTGAGCGTTCCCTGGGGTGACGGGTCTAATAGGCATCAATTTTTCCCCTCAATTCTGTCCACGTTCCACTCCTATTAATTGCAGCTATTAGCTCACCTGTAAGAGTCGGGCCGGCCATGAATCGGAATCCGGGCGAGGCGTTATCTGAGGATTCCCAGATAAGGTTCCACTGGATTCCGTCATGGGTGCCAACAATGATGCTGGGGCTGGGGGTGCCTTCACGTGAGAATCCGAAGAGGGTGGTTTCAGTGCGCCCGGTTTCGTGGTGGCGGATAGCGTGGCAAAGAAGTTTGTGCGATTCTCCGTAATTCCAGGCTTCGACAAATTCCCACTTTTCGCGGTGTTTTCCACCTGCACGGTCTAGGCGCATAACTCCCGCTGGGGTCATATCGCCAGCGAATAGGACGCAGTTTTTCATCGGCTGGATGCCGACTACCTGCCACCCAGCGGGTGTGTCTACCTCAGCGGAGTGGTAGGCAACTTCCCATGTTGCGCCGAGGTCATCGCTGTAGATGACGCCGTTTGAGCCGTTACCTCCCATCGCGTCGCCGAAGGACAACCAGATGCGGTCCCAGTAGGGGTCCCATGCGACGCCGTGGATGTGGTGAAGTAGGGTTGCCTGTCCTCGTGAGATTAGGAACTCGTTGAGGTCAAATATTCTCTTCCATGTTTTTCCGTGGTCTAGGGAAAGGTGAGCGTATCGTGCGTTTTCTCCTTCTGGGATAGGCTCCGACCCGGAGCCCCACACCATGCCGCCTTTTGGCCCGTATTCTGCGAGGACAATAATCGGCCCGTGTTGGTTGATGGACCAGTCCACGAATTTTACGAACTGTGCCGAGCCGGTGAGCTTGTGTGTCCACTGCGCCGCCGATGGGTCCGCCGGGTCGTATCCGTCGCTGACGTAGACCCTGCGGGTGGAGGGTACACCGTCCACGGTGCCACTCGTCGCCACCAGGATTTCCCCATTGGCCAGCGGCTCCACCAGCTCGATTGACTGCCCTGGGAACTGGTGGACAATTTCCCACGTTTTGCCCTGGTCTCGGGACTGTCGCAGAGGCCCGCCGACTCCGTTGAACACGACCATCCGGTCGTGGCTAAGAGTCCCAGCAATCTCGGAGGACTTCCTAGTGGTTTCGGTTACCGGCCCCCAGGTGATTTGTCCTGGGGTGGGGGTTTCTTCATTTCCTCCGGTATTGCTGTCGGTGTCGGTGCCGATGCGGGACCACTGTCCACCGACGCGCCGCGCCCACATGCGGGGCGTGTCCTCCGAGGATACGAAGAGTTGCACATTGTCCGCGCTCGCGGTTCCTGCGGGGAGCGTTTGGACAGTACCTAGCACGCTAGTCGGTAGACCTGCCGCCTGCGAGTTGCTGACTGGGTAGTAGCCGGGGTAGATGAGGTCATCCGCGTTGGATGTGGAATTCAGGTAGTCCCCAATTGGGGTGTCGGGACGCCAGTCTGTCCATTTCCCGCCTGAATAGGTGCGGTAGACTGCGCGGTCATCTGTGGGAGAGGACGCTGTGACAGTCTGCCTCGATCGGGCCGAGCTCGAATCATAAGATAGGGTCATCCAGCCCGGTGTGCCAAGCGGATTTCCTCCGACAGTACTTGACAGCGAATATGTGCCTTGTTTTTCTCGGCCGAAGTAGCCATCAAGATTATCTTGCTTGTAGATATGCCCCTTATTCCAAGCGATTCCATCGACGTAAGTTTTATCGGTTTTCAGCTCGAGCGCTGATAGCGTAGCTGGCTCTAGGGGGATACCGTCTGCGTCGATGACGATTTTCCCAGATTCGTAGTACTCTTTGTCAGTTGATGTACGGTGCATAAAATTTCTCCTTATGCTGCGTAGACGTGGGCCGCGTTCAAAGTCGCTTTTCCGCCGGAAATGCGTCGTACCCAAAAGTTCAAAGTCGTGAATCCCTTAGGCATGCCGAAAAATGTGCGGATAGTGTGTGTCCCCGCAGGAAGCGTGTACTGCTTCTTCTTTGCCGGTTCGCCGGCCACCTCAAGCTCTATGACCGTTGACGCGGATACTGTGACGGTGGCCTGGAACTCTCGTACTCCGCCACCTGCCCACCACACCGGTTTCGTGTCCAGAGTCGCAGACATGGTATTTTTCAAAGCCCCAGTGGGAAAATCAGGCAGTAGGTCATTACGGCACCCACCACCAGCGGAAAGTGAAGGGCCTACATCCCCGGTGAGTACCATCAGACGGCCAGCGTCACGCTCGGACGCCAGCCACGCCATGCACGACTCAAAGTCAGCCGTAGACATATAGCCTGCGGTGCCGATGAACTTCGGATGAGCCATCACCGATAGAGCGTACGGCCCAGACTGCGCCAGCTTCACCTGTTCTTTGAAATCATCCGCGGTTACAGCCTCATAGGTGTAGTGCGACTGAGCCACTGCCTCACCGCCCATCGGCTGCATGTATCCACCCGTACCACCGTTGACTACACCATGACGTTGCATGATTAGCCGGCCTGCAAACGTATCCCAATACGACTGATGGGAACCATATTTGAAATCGATATATGGGGTGCTGCTCCCAGTTCCGGGCTGCACCCACCCATCGATAGCGACCTGCGGCATCTTCGACTCGAAATAGTCAGCTGCACCAGCGATGTTGTCTAAAATATCCTCCGGCGTGGTGGAGTTAGAATGCGTCTTAGAATGATTCCAGATACGCACGCCGTCTTTGAGGAACCAGTCTTGCACCGTTCCCCAATCAGTGGGCTGCTCCTGCTCTACGTGCCGAATAGTGCACGCCCAGTATGCCGGCAGGTCATACTTTCGGAGCACGGGTAGAATCTTCTTAATGAAGTCCTGCGGGTAATCGTCAAAGCGGAGCATGACAACGCCGCGCCCATTGGTGGGCACGGTATAGCCGTGCCGCTTGGCTGCGGCATCCGCTCGAATCGCATGTTCGAGGGCTACATCTTCCCGTACCTCCTGCTTCTTCCCGGGCTCAATCCAGTCGCTCCACGACTGGGGGCCTGGGCGCCATTCACGCCACCAGAGTCGCGGTCCCTCGGACGTGTATGTGATGACTTCCTGGGTGGGGATTCCCCCGGTTCGGTTTACGAGATACCCGGGTTGGTTTTCTGGCCACCCGGTAATCTTCTTCGCTGCGTCGACTGACGCCACGACGTACTCTCCGGCATCGTCTTTCCCCCGAAGTTCCCCAATATCACCTGAGGTAAGTCTCCGTGGGGATTTGAAGTTGTTTTGCCCGTCTACGTAGCCCTTTGATGCGGCGTCTTGCTCTCGGGTGACCTGGGCAGTCACGATGTGTATTTTGCCTTCCGCATCAAGCGCAAGACGCTTGCTAGCGTTTGCTACCCAGCCCACCTGGGTAGTGGATTCAGTAGCATTATTGAATCGCGACATCGCAGACTCGAGCGCTTTACTGATCTCCTCAATAGAAGCTTCCGCAATCGGCAGCGGAACAGGCCACGGTCCAGCATTCAGCCGGGCTTGTTCAAACAGCGTCATCCCGGCTTTAGCGACGAATCGGATGCTGTCAGACCATCCGGGTCCTTCAATAAACAGCCAGCCGGTGCCTTCAGCCACAGTCAAAGAAAAAGACCCGTCCGAAGAAAGGTTAACTTTCCTTGGCTGGGTAGTAATCGTGCCCACGCTTGCCGCGTTAGGGGCCGGGGCCTTTACAGTCACATTTGTGACATCCTCAACTGGCTTGGTAGTAAGGTCAACAAGTTTCCCCTTGAGGGTTAGCGTTGCCATCTATCTATCCTTTCTCGATTTGTCCGGTCGACCCGTTAAAAAGACGCCACTTAGGCTGTAATGGGGGCTTGGTGGATTTCCCGTCCCAGAAGAGGATTAGAGGGAGGTTGTTCAGCTGCTCTAGAGCTGTCACCCTTTTTGAAAGCTCGCTCATGCCGTTGTTGGCGGAGTCTGCTTGCGCCGAAATCTCTGCGAAGACCTTGCCGGCTTCGTTGCCTGTGTGCTCCGCATCGTTGATGAGTTGTTGGGCTTCAGTGCTTCCGTCGACGCGGTAATTGGTTTCAGCTTTGTCACCGTTGTTTGGCCTAATACCCATTGTCTAGCTCCTCCATGGCCTTCAAGCGCTCTAGGCGCATGGCCTCAGCAGCGAGCTGGGATAGCTCTAGGGCGGTCAGGTCAGCCAGAGTCTTAGGCGCGGGTGTCGATGATTCAGCCTTAGCCCTCTGCTGATTGATGGGTATCCACGCCACAGCTTCGCCTGGTGTGCCGGCCCCGCCGAGCGGGTCGAGTTTCACCGCCGGGCCAAGCATGAGGGTCACGTCGTACAGGCCGGGGCGGGTGAACGCCCCGACTAGTTTTCCGGTGTGGCGCTCTAGCCGGATACCGGGCGGAAGATGCCCCTCCACAATCCTCACGCCGCGCCTATCCGCTCCAGGAACCACCATGTCCATGATGTCCCCAATGTTGGTGCGGGTGCGGTCACTATCGGTATCGAAATCCACCGCCCACCCCAGCGTGATGGTCTCCGGCTCCCCAATCTCAAGGCGTGCGCCGAGCTCGTCGAAGATGTGGCGAGCCGCCCGTGACTCGTAGCCCTCCGGAACGATGCCGAGAAACAGCCCCGCGTACGGGTGCTCCGACTCCGGCACCTGCGTGGGCACGATGTAGCGGTAATCCAATTTATCCTCCCTTTGTCACGGCCAGCCGGCCAATCACAGCACGAACATTCTCCTTATTCGCCTGGTAGAGCTCACCCGGCGACGCCAGCGAAGCGTAATCACCAATGCGTAGTTGCCAGCCAACTTCCTGCCCCGGTTTCGAGGTCCACGTCAGGCCAGACACGTAGGCGGCCCACACCACACCCCACGCGGTGACGCCGATGGTGTCCCCGAGGTCGAAGTCGCGGCCTGGTAGGTACGGGTCGGGGTTGTCGATGGAGAATTCGGCGCTGATTCCGCCCTCGGTCTCCTGCTTCGCCTGCCAAGCTTTCTGTAGCGAGTCAACGGTGTTGGCCTCACCCGGTTTGGATATGGCGGTGAAGCGGGACCGCCCATAGTGGAACTCACGATTACGGTCTACGTGCTCGTTGAGCACAAACAGGCGGTCTGCGGACATCTCCGCCGCCAGCTCGCCGGCGCCCTTAATCGCCTCAGCAGCAGGGCCACCAATCACCGGCACAGCTGACACAGCCGCCGCGATAGCTGATTTGATACCGATGTTGACGACCTTGTTCACCATGTCCGGAGACTTACCACCAACAAGGAAGCGATGGTCAGTAGACTTGCGCACCTGCACGCTCGGCGCATCCATCAGGGTGTACACCACCCAGGGTTTGCGCCCGTCCGTATTACTGACATCAACGTCCGCAAACTCAGTCACAGAGGTGATGTAATCATCGCTGCTAATCGTGCGCTTCAGCTGGCGGAATGCCTGGCCGACGATGCCGGCAGCACCGGTGACTGTGGCCCTGGGGGCGAAGTCGATAATCGTCGTCGGCAACGAGAGCGTCGTATAGGAAGGGAAGGGTTGCTCATCGCCGGGTAGCCACAGCCACGCGAAAGGCTGCACGCCTGCCGCCGCCCATGTCGCTTTGAGTAGGTCCCAGGCGTTGTCCCAACGAGCCGACACCACGCACCACTCGGAGCGGTTGCCAGACATCACCGGTGAACAAATCACCGGGTGCATCGACGGGTTGAATCCCCGCCACTGCGCAGGGCTTGTGTACTTGTCCGTCCACGAGAACATCGACGCCATCAGGCTCGGCTGCTGGTAGCCGATGAGGTTGCGGCCAATGAGCTTGCGGCTGACCTTCTCAGCACTGCCGTCCTGGCGGTCCTCCCACTGCGCCTGAACCACCTTCGACCTATTTGACGGGTCCGCCCACAACGGCAAATGCTTCAAATGCTCCATCGAGTCCACGCCGGACAGTTCCACCTCGGCGGGGTTGCCCTCAGGGTCGCCACCCTGTGGGCTGATTTCTAGGATGCGGTAGCAGCGGCGGCGCAGACCAGGCCGCTCCACCACCACATGCACCGCGCCGTGAATGAGCGCATCCAAACGGCCGCCCTCGTCTAAGCGGCGGATGTCATCGCGCAGTAGGTAGTCCACGACGGGATTAACCACGCCCGGCGATACCTCACCCGGCAAGGTCATGGACATGTTGCCCACGTCCGCAAAAACGCCACCCCACTCCGCTTCCAGCCAATCCTCAATATCGAGCACCGGCTCCCAATTCTTGTCATACAGGCCGACGTACTGCCCGTGGGCTTCCATGACCGCTTCACGGTGAGCCTTATGCTGCTGCCAATTGACCATGTGTCACCTCCACGGGCTAAGAAAGCGCGGGGTAACCTCTAGGGTCAGTCCCGCGCCCAACTGAAAATCATTCTTTGTGTGTGGCTGCAGCGTCTCCCCCACGAGCACGCCACGAAGCGACGACCACGTTCCGGTATCAACGTTGCCGCCCTCGTCGGTCACCTGGCCTTGCATGCCGCGCTCCAAATCAATCCATCGCACGCCCGGCCCAGTAGCCAGACTCAAGCTCAGTCCACTTGGTAGGGAGAAGGCGGTGGCTTGCCCATCCCAACGCAGCCGGAGTTTCGGGGGCAGGTCGCCGGGACTCGTCACAGTGACGTTACCCGTGTATGCCCTAACACCCCCAGACCAGTACCCATCAAGACACTGATACTGAACACTATCCTCAATAAGGGTCACGCCGGACGGGTCAAAAGGAACCTCTGCGAAACTAACCAACCGCACACGCGCCTCACGGTCACCACCATCACGCGCCACAACCTTCAACTTCCCGTCCGCAAAATAGGACCAAGAGTTGCGCCAATCACGCAGCGTCTCCATCACAGACTCATCAGGACCAGGGCGCACAACCACATCCAGAGAGCCGGTAAACGCCGGAACCTTCATCCCGGCCACGCGGGAACCGTAGCGGGTGACGGACTCCACCGAAGTAAAGTCCACCCCGCCTACACCGTCACCAAAGCCGCCCTCTTTGAGGACTACGCGCTGCTCATCAGCCTCCGTGTCGAGCATCGAGTGAAGAATGAACTGCTCACCGGGTCGGTGCGGCGCAGTATAGGTGATTTTGTAGCCAGGCGGGTCCGGCAAATCAACACCCGAAAAACCGGACCCAAACCGCACAGGATTCACCATTTACATCGCACCTCCCCTAGTAGTCGCAGCAACAGCCACACCAGTACGACGGCGCAGCTTGCTAATCTCCTCCGTGTTGATAGTGACCTCGCCTTCGACCTTGTCCACGCGCTTGCGCAGCACCTCCTGGCCCTCAAGATTGACCACAAGGGTCATACCCTGCTCACCATTCAGACCGCCGCGCTTAATGTCGCGCCACTGGTCACCGTTAAACACCGGCTCCGGCTCATTCGACAGATTCACCGCGATGCCGCCCGGCTTCAACCAGCCACCCTGGTCATACACCGCACCAGCGCGGCGGGCATCAATGACAGCCCCGACGAGGTCATCATCCTCATGGATGCCTATCTGGGCCATACGTCCGTCGTAGTCACCCGTCGTCATCAGATGCTTGTAGGAGGCCACCGGCGAGGCGTCCTTAGCGGCGACACCGGTCTTTGCCTTACCGCTCTCCTCAACGAGGTTCAGAATCGCCCTAGCGGCGTCCTCACTACGCAGCAGCAAGGATGTATCCACAATGCCAGCATCGGCACCATCCCACGCGGAAGAGAACTCCTGGAAAGCACCCTTCAGCTGAACCTCCGGCTTCGCGGCAGACGAACCACCACCGAATACACCAGCCTTATTGACCAACTCCTCAGCAAGGCCCATCTGCTGCGCATACCGGCCAGGGAACGCGGACACCTGAACCTTCTGCGCAGCAGCGCCAGGGTCCATGTCCTGCCACTTGAAGGTGTGCAGTTGGCGGAAGAACATCGCAGCAGACTCGTACGGGTCCATGCGCTGCCACACTTCGCCCCATGCGCCGTTATCACGCTGCTGGAAAAGGCCAACGGAATCGTAATCCGAGCCGATAGCATCATGCCGGTACTTCAGGGACTCCGGCACAGCACGATTCGCCCACATCTTCATCGGATTACCCGACTCCACAAGCGCCGTAGCCACACCAATCTTCGCGCCCTTAGCACCCACACCAAGACGCTTCGCAGCCTCCGCAATCTCACTCACGAAGAACTCTTGGCCCCACTCCGCAGTCTTAGCCTTCCGAGCCTCATCCGGAGTCACAACAGCCGGAGCCACCGACTTATCCACATCAACCTTCGGCTCCTCCTTCTTCCCAGAAGTCGGAACCTGAACCTGCTTCTCAGTGATGATGGAGTCACCCGACGGCAGCCAATCCCCCGGCTTACCCAGAAGAATCTTCGCCAACAGGCCACCACCAAGACCAGCCATATCAAGCAGCCCCTCAGTAAGGTGCTCCACCACGGACTTATCCCCAAGTTCGTTCGCAGCCGTCGCGATAGCCGCCTCCTGTGGGGACAGCTTCACCGTCTGCGACGCAGAACCGGATGATGTGGACTCACCCGTGACCAGCGACGTGTCAATCTCACCGGTCTCCGCCATCGGAAGAATCTCATTCATCTTCGGCGGCACCGGGGGCTTATCCTTCAGACCAATCCAATGGAGATTCGTGTACTGGGAGTGACGAGCACCAGCAGCGGCACCGCCAATCTGGCCGTTACCGCGACCGCCACCCATCTCCACGTTCGTAGCACGCCCGTTAGCGTCATAAATCGTGCCGGAGGTGTGGCCACCGTAGGGGCCACCATTAAAGTGGCCAATCTCAAAGGCGGACTTACCGGGCGACATGCCCGACGAGAAGCCCATCTGAGAAAGAACCTGGCCCTGATTACCGGTGGCGAACTTACGCCCAGCCAAATCCATGCCAATAGCGAATGCCGCCAGGCCACTCATAGCGCCAGAACAGTCACCCCAGTTACCAAGCAGGCCACCACCCCACACATAGGGCGACCCCTCAAGACTGCCGGGGGCTTGCTTGCCCTTCACATTCTGCCCAGAAGCAAACGCCAACAGCTCCTTCGAGGACACCACACCGCCGTTGGCGAAGTAGTGGGCCCTCATTGGCGCTACCGCAGAGTACGGGGCCGGGGTGATACGCTCCCCATCCTTGTCCAAGACGGTGAGGCCGAAAATGTCCGCCGTCTTGGCAAGAATCTCAGTGGAGCGCTTGCGCTTCGACTTGGCGAGCGGGATGTAGGACTCACCACCGGTTTCCGGCTCCGCCCACACACGCCACTCACCACCGCGAGCAATCTGCGCCCGATGGTCCTCACGAGTACCGCCATTGGCGTAGCGCTCCAACTTGTCGATGCCGCCGTCCACATAGGCGCGGGTGATACCACCGTCGACGAGGACGAGACCACCACTAGCGAATCCCATCATGCCGCGAATCTTGTCCGGCATAATCGACCCGATAGCGTTTCCGACCTGCCCAAACATGGACTTAATACCGTTGATGAGACCAGAAATAATGTTCTTACCGGCATTCACAAGCCACTGGCCAGCATTAGCGAAAACATTCTTAATCTTGCTCGGAATCTGCCCGAACAAGCTCATCATCTCGCCAATTTTGCCGCGCACAGCGGACACCATGTTGCCGACAGAGTCAGCAAACGCGGACACAACGCCCTTCGCGTTGTCAAAGATGGACTTGAAGAGGTTCATCGCCGCATTGATAGCGCCGCGCACCACATCGGAAATAGCGTCACCCATCGACGAGAAACGATTCCCGATATTCGAGAAGTTACCCGTGAGCACATCCGCGAGCAGTCCGGCTGCATTGCGGAAGAAATCCCACGTGGGCTTAATAATCCCACTCCAAATATCAGAAATCAGGGCGCCCAGGGTGCGGAAAGCCCCACCAATCACAGCGGTGAAAATCGGGGCAACGAACGACGCCACAGACTGCACCACAGACATAAACACCGACAGGGTGGGCTGAATAACCGAGGACCACACCGTTGAGATAATCGAGCCGACGAGCTCAATCGCCGACCAAATCCCCTTAAACGCGCCAACCACAACAGTGCCCAGCACCTGGAACGCATCCCCCATGAAAGACACAACCGGGGAAATCCACGTCTTATAAAACTGTCCGAAGCCAGCGGTGAACTCGCCCCACTTTTCAGACATGAAGCCCCACGCCTCAACAGCGAAGTCCTTCAACGCAATCAACTTATCGCGGAAGAGCTGCAAAAACGTGAAGACGGGAGAGTCCGGGTTCATGCCCAGAGCTTCGGCGTAGTCAGTAGAGTCGCCGGTCTTCCAGAAGTCCAAAGCCCCAGAAAAAATTTCCTTCATGCGGTCGACCGCCCCGGTGACCTTCTCCACCGTGGTATCCCACGCGCCAGAAATAGTGTCACCAATCTGGGAGAACACCGGGCCAAAAGTAGACTTCGCCCAATCCAGGCCAGCCTTAAACTTCTCAACGACCCAATCCCAGCCAGCGCCAAGAGCCTCCGTAAAGGACTCCCACATCTTGCGGCCCGTCTCAGTCTTGGTGAAGAACGCCCACAGCGCCACACCAACCGCAACAATCGCCGCCGTAATCCACGTAATCGGGGACTTCCACATGGACGCGTTTAGAAGATTCTGCGCGACCGTGGTCTCCATAATCGCGGTCTTCATCTTGGCCATGACGCCTACAAAGCCACCAGCATCCTTGAAGCTCTGCACCGCGTTATAAGCAGCCATGCCAGCAGTCAAAGCGCCCAGAGCACCAACAACCCCCAGAACAGGGCCCTTATGCTCGCCTAGAAACTTCAGAGCATCAGCAACACCAGACACCGCGCCTTGAGCAATCTCCAAAGCCGGAACTAAAGAGTCAAAAACCGCCGCCGCAATAGGCTCCAGCGCCAACATCGCCTGATTCTTAAACTGGTCCCACCGCTCAGCGAAGTCAGCGGTTTCCTCCGCCAGTCCCCCAATCGTGTCCGAGGTGGCACCCGTCGCATCCATGAAATCATCCACAGACAAAGTGCCGGTCTTCACCGCATCCACAAACTGGGCAGCACCACGAGTACCGAAAATACCGGATGCCATATCAATCGCAGCAGCATCATCACCCGCATTGATAAGTTCCTCAATCGACCCGATGGTCTCCTTGAGTGCTTCCGGCGCGTCACGCCCCTCAGACGCAAACTCCGCCAGCGCACGCTGCATCGACTGCAGCGTCTTATCCGCATCCAGACCAGCCTTATCCATCTGGCCCACAAGCGCAGCAGAATCAGACATCGAGAAACCGAACCCACGCAAAACGGGGCCAGCCTTCACCGCCGACTGCGACAACTCAGTAATCGTCAACCCAGTCGCCTGCGACACCTGGAACAACTCATCCAACGCGCCCGGCATGTCCTTCGCCTCGATACCAAAGCCGCTCATGGCCTTCGAGACCTCGTTGATGTCCGCATCCACGCCCAGGTTCTGCAGCTGCATGAACTGAGCCGTCATCTCCTCAAGCGGCGCACCAGTCAACCCAAGACGCGTATTCAGATCCGCAAGCGTCGAGCCAATAGCCCCCATATCAGAGCCAACACCAATGGACTCGCCAGCGACCTTGCGCATCGAATCCTGCAGCTCCTCAAACGCAGCACCACTAGCACCAGTACCCGCACGAATCGTGTCATACGCATCATCAAACTGGGCACCAATGTCATACGCAGCCTTACCAGCCGCACCCACAGCACCAACAACAACCGCACCGGCAGCGGCAATCTTGCCCAGAGAGACCTCAAAGCCCTGGCCCTTACCGTCAGCATCAGCCGCGGCGTCGCCAAACTCCTTGGTCGCACTGGTGGCTTCTTCCGTGGCATGCTCGAGGTCTTTCTGCGCCGTAGCGAGCGAATCAGAAGCCCGCTTCGATTCAGCCATGGCCTTCTCGACGCCGCGCTCCGCCTTCTCAACATTCTGCGCGGCAGTCTCAACCCGGGCACGCTTAGTCAGCACGTCGCCTTCAGCCTTAGCCAACTGCTCCGAGCTGGCTTTGCCGGACTTCTTCATCTCGGAAAGCTTCGACTCCGCAGCCTCCAGCTGCTTCGCCGCAGCCTGAGACTTCAGCACCTCAGAGTTACGCTTCGCCTCAGCATCAGCCAACTCCTCCGAGGACTTCTTCACACGGTAGTTGGCTTTCTCCACACGCTTCGCAGCATCATCAGCACCAGACTTGATGCCCTTCTCGATGGAGTCGCCGGCCTTCTTCGCCGCCTTAGAGGTGGGGGCAAGCAGCTTATCCTGCAGTTCCTTGCCGATACCCGCCAGCGAAATCGTAGTAGGCAGGACAGCGTAGCCAGCAGCACCGGCCATGGGCGAACACCTCCATCAAAAAAGGCCGCGCAGGCAATCACCTGGCGGCGTTAAACTTTCGGGCCTTCTCACGCGCCCGCTGCATCGCAATTTCGCGTTCTTTGGCGCGACGCTCACGCTTCAACTGCTCCCAACGCGGGTGCTTCTGCCCATTCAGACTTGACCAAATATCCATCAGCACCGACGACACCTCACTCACCGGAGGGCGGTCAGAAATCACAGAATGAAACAAAGACTCCGACGGCAAATGCTCCGCGAGCAACAACATTCGCCGCAAAGTCATACGTGAGGCTCCCCCATCCTCACGGTAAAAATCCCGGTAATCCAGGTGGTAGAAACGCTGAAAATCAACCTCTACCAAATCCTCATGCTGAGCAATGAGGTACAGCAGCTCTATTTTCCCTGGCGGCGCTCACCCCACGCCGTAAACACCTCACGGAACTCATCAACCGACAGACCAAGCTCCATCAGCTTAAACACCTGGTCCTCACCAATGAGCTGCTCAAGCACACTCGGAATGTACTTCTGGGCGTAGCGCTCATGGAAGACGAACATCATTCCGCCGGGGGCTGCTTCACGAGTCCACCGGTCTTCAATCTCAATATCCTCACCGTTCACGTTGATAGTGAACGTGGGGTACTCCACCTCATCGTTGGTATCAGTGGTGGTTTCCTCGATGACCTCGGCCTGGGCGCCAGAGGCGTCCTTCGGGTCAATAGCATCGTCGTTCTTTTTCTTGCGAGTAGTCATGGCAGACCCTTTCACATTGAATTGTTTGTACAAAACTTGGGCAGACCAATTAGGTGGAGGGGTAGGGGCGGTCTGCCAAAAATCTCCCCTACCCCATCGCACTACTGAGTAGCGCCAGCCTCGGTGTCAGCGCCGCGAGACGGAGCCTCCTCCGCCGCGTCACCAGAATCATTCTTCTCAGCCGAGAATCGAATAACATCCGGCAGCTCATCCGGCGTATCATCCCCACGCAGACGCAGGTAGTCATACAGAGCTCGGTACTGGTCCTTACGAATCTCAGCCTTAAACTGAGTTACCGAAGCGCCATCATCGTTACGCTCATTACCGGATTCTGCGTACACCAGAGCACGACGACGAGATACATCAATGTAGACATCACCGAAGCTATTAGTGGTCTTAAACGCAATGAACACCTCAGCAGGGTTCTCCGGCGCCACAAGAACACCAGGCTTACCCTCCTTGAACACAGAGCCCGGCCACAGCAGCGGGAACGTCACGTTATTCATCTCGAGCGCGTCGAAACCGCGAACGTCCTTCTTGAACTTGTTATTAATCAGCTGCAACACGCCGCCGAACGAGCTGATTTCAGTGCGGTCAACCTCCGGCTCCTGCGTAATGCCAGAACCATCATTGAGCAATCCGATGAAGCTCCACACCTTCGGGTCAAACGACCCATCATTGCCAATCTTCGGATCGTCATCAGTGGAGATGTAGACCTCCGCGTCCTTCCAAATATCAATCATCCGGGCGCGATCCGTTTCCAGGGTCTGAGTGCCCTGGTCAGTGTTAGGGGTAGTCATTTAGGAAAGTCCTTTCTTAGTTGAAGCAGCCACGACCGTGACTGCAGCGACCCAGCCCTTCACGTCCTCATCCTTCACAACAAGGAACGGGCCGGGAGAAATACGAAAACCCCCAACACTGTGGGGGTTAAGAAGCCAGGCATCTATCTCGGCGGCAACCCGCCGAACCTCTGGCTCATACTTGCCATACACATTGACACGAACATTCTCAGTCGACGTAGCACGACCCGAGCGTGGAGAACCATCGCTCGACACCGTCACTACCGGGCCATCATCCACGGACCAGCCCTGCGGGATAGCCGCGACGACCCTGATCGGCTTCGCCATCACGCCACGCAAAGCGCGGCGAATGACCTCCGGGGCGTTGCGCTGAATGAAGTAATCCACGCCGCTCACCTCGGGTTGTAGCGATGCACGTCTAGGCCCTGCGACGCAGCGGCACGCGTCAACGTGCCATGCTTCGCCTGCATAGCCAGGCCCTTCGCATGCGCCAACGTCACCAACGCAACTGGGCGACCATGACGGTCAGTCTTCATCGTCACCGTCACGGGCACGTCACCCTCAACGGCACCAGCAACCGCCTGCGCTTTCGACTCCAACTGCGGAGCAAGAGCAGCAAGATTCTTCTTGTACCACTCATCCGGAATATCCAAACGAGGCTTACCAACCTTCGCCATCTATCCCTCACCCCTCACGCAATCAAAAACCATCGACGGGCGATGCCGCCGATAAACCGGCCGCCGATGAGCCGACCAGTCCCACGCTGTAATACGCACCTGATACCGCTTGCCCCGCACAGTGACCTCATCACCATCAGCGACCTCAGTACCAGCAGACGCCCACACACGCAGAATGTCCTTCGTCCCCTGCTTATCCTCATCCGACATCTCCGTCAGAGATAGCGGCTGCACCGACTTCACCATGACCTCACGGTCAGGCTCACCCGGCACCGGATAACCATCATCATCCACGCCGCCCGCGGCACCATGAACCGTAATCAATTCCACGGTCACCACCGCCTAAACAGGCGACGCTCCGGCCACCGAATAGGATGCGGAGACCGAACCAAGGCACGAGCAGCCACCGACAAACCAAGCAGCGCAGCCATCTCATCAGTCAGACGAACGCCACGCCACGAAGTCCACTTCAACGTGTCACGAAAACCCACCGAATCAGACTCCTGCCCAGTAGACGACGAAGCATTAGTCAGCCCCACATTCGGGCCAACCAACACCGCCGCCGCGACCATGTCAGCAACAACTTCCTGCGCAGTCGGTTCCAACCAAGGGACCGTCTTTAGCTCCTGCTTAAAGCTGCGCCCCTGACGGAGAAACGCCGTATCAATCGTCTTGACCGCCGACGCAATCAAACCGTCAAGACGCTCCGACTCAAACGCGTCCAACGGGCGCGGAAACAGCGCAAGCAGGGCGTCCTTATCAACTTCAATCATGTCGCCTCCTAAGCGGTGGCGGCAATAATCTCCGCCTTAGACAAGCCCTTAGTGTCCATACCCAAAGCCTCGGCATAGTCACGCCAATCAGTCGCCGGCGCAGACTTCGCAGGACGAACGACCTCATCCTCATCCCCCACCGGCTCATCACCAGACGAAGGTTCAGAAACAGGTTTAGAAACATCCGGCTCAACAGGAACCTCCACGACGAAGACACCCCTGCTGAAATACTCATCAAACACGGCATCATCCACTTCAAGAGTCTTGCCCTGTTTTAGAAGCGGACCGCCGGGGAACCGAATCGACTTCGCCAGCTTTACCGTCTTCACTAGCTAGTCACCAGACCCATCAGCTCAACAATGCCCTTCGGGGAATCGACCACAAAGCCACGGCGGTGAGAGTAGTCCGAGCGCCAGGACATGTGCGGGCCAGCCAGGTGAGAATCCCCGCCCTCAGCGTAGAAGTCAGTAATCTGCTCATCCTCACGCTGGGCCTGAACGCCAGCGCCCTCAACACCAATCCAAAGCTTGTCCTTCGGAACAGCAAAGGACGGTGCTGCCTGCAACTGGCCAAACAGGAGCGGCTGCTCCGAAACGCCCTTAAACAGCGGGTTCTCAGAAGCCATATCACCGATGTAGAGCTTCTGGACTTCCTCGTTACGCTTCAGCATCGTCAGCGTAGTCGGGTGAACCCAGAGAACATTAGGCTCATACTCGAAGTAGTTGCCGTCCTCATCCTCAGCGCCCTGAATCAGCTCAATAGCATCCAGGATGTCAGATGCGGGCTTAGCTCCCGGCTGGTCCCATGCAACGGCAGCAGCCAGCTCCTGAGTCTCCGCCGCATCAAGAGCGGCCTGGGCCTCACGTGCACGAGAGCGCAGGATGGTGTTCGTACGGGCTGCGAGCTCACGAGCAACAGCGTCACGGTCATCATCCTTGCGCTGCTCCCAAGACACTCGAATACCCTTGGTGTACTTATCCACCTTGCCAGTCTTGTACTCATCCTCACGGGGGTCATCGACCGGGATTTCGCCAAACTCGGCGGTCTTCATCACGTCGTCCTCAAGGTAGTACGGGCGACGCTCACGATAGGCAAACACGTTAGAAGCAACGTTCTCGGTGCGGAAGAACAGGCGCTCAACCTCACGTCCATCCATCGCGGTGAGAACCTTCTCAGGAAGGTACGCCGGATTAGCCAGCATCTCATCAACGGTAAGACCCTTGATGTTGTCAAATACAGAATTGATAGTTTCCATCTTGAAATCTCCCTAGGGGTCAGTCTGCTAGGCGGTAGCGGCCTGAGGCAGAGAATTGAGAACAGTCAGCACACGGTCACCCTCGCCGTCCCACACGGCCACACCGACCTGCACAGTGCCAGTGGCAGCAACCTCGCCCTTGTCAGCGGCAAACACAGCAGCACCCGCCTTAATCGCGGAAGCATCACCACCAGCAACCTTCAGCTTCACAGCGGCCACACCGTAGTGAACCGAAACCGCATCAGGAAGCGCCGCATTATTCGGATCGGCCTTCTCAGTCACCGCACCAAACACAGGGCCAGCAGCAGTAGCCGGGGCAATCTTGCCATCCTTCACCGCGACAAGAGTGAACTTCTCAAGCGCCTCGGAAGCCTCAAAAGAAATCGGGCCCTGGCGGAAAGTTGGATTAGACATTCTTTCTCCTTAAAAGATTGAAACGCCCCGGCTACTTGCCAAGGCGGGACTTAGAGAGAGCATCGAGCTCTTCAGTGCTCATCACCGCAGAATCACCCTCCGGGGCAACATCGCGGCCATAGCCAGACTCAATGCGCGGAATAGTGTTCACAGGAATCGAGCCATAGAGCTCACGAGCTGCCTGCGGGTCACGGTGCATATCCTCAATGACCTTGGAACGTCGCGCTGCGTTAACCCGCCCCTCCTGAATCCAGGTGTCTACCTCGTCCTCACGTGCCTTAGCATCAGCCTGATTCTTCGCTTCCCAACCAAGCTTCGCCGCCGCCTGCAAGTCGTTGTAGGTATCACGGTCCAGGGTGACAGTGTCCTCCATGGTTGCGGTAGTCTCTGCGGGAACATCCGGTTCACCGTCGCCATCATTATCGGCAGCAGCCTTAACCACAACGCCAACAGTCAGCTCCACCGGGTCACCATTGCCAGCCACAGTGACAGCAACAGTTCCCTCGGTATCGGGCTCCGCACCCGCAGGAGCCACAACGGTAACCACGCCCGTAGTCTCCTCCACGGTGGTCTCCCAACCATCCGGGCCAGACACCTCGAAAGTCACACCCTCGGGAATTGGGGAACCCTGCGGAGCAATCTCAACCTTGCCGGTCGGCACAACCTCCACAGACTCCGGGTAAGTCACATCCAGAGTGGTCGTAACCTCTACCTCTTCATTGAAAAAGCCGGACAGCTTCTCACGAAGCACATCCGGCTCAACACCCAGTTCCTGGGCGAGATTCTTGATGCTCATAGCATCTCCTTCCTGCCCATCACTGGGCGTAGTAGAAACGTCCCCCGATACCGACCGGGTGACAGGCGGCGGCGGAGCCGCAGCCCGGTTAGCGAACTTGAAACGCCGCTTCGCCAACGACGCCGACGGCGCCGGTGCGGACGACTTCTCAGCCACAATCCCATCCGCCAACCCGGCTGCCACAGCCTCCTCGGCGGTGTACCACGTCTCCGCGCTCATCGCGTCCAACCATTCCTGAATCTCACCGCCGGCCTTACCTGCGTAGATAGCGGCCAGCTTATTGTCCTGGCGCTCAAGGTCGGACAATGTCTTGCGAACCTCATCCGCATTACCCTCAGCCAAAGTCCACGCACGATGAATCATCAACTCCGACGATTCCCGCATGAGTACGCGGTCGGCACCACCGACCGCAATGAACGACGCAGCAGACGCGGCCAGTGATTCCACAATCACAGTGACCTCACCGTCATGGTTCTTCAAGGCCTGCATGATGTCGATGCCTTCGTAGACATCGCCACCACCAGATGAAATACGTACCGTCACGTCGCCGGAGATTTCGGAGAGTTGAGCCATCACCGACTTCGCAGTAATAGCATTCTCCGGCTCCCAAAAATCCGGACCAATCGGGCCATACATGAGAATCTCGTTCATGCTGTGCCTCCTTCCTCACTACTTGAAGCCGTATCGGAATCACTCGATAACGTGACCCCCATCTGCTCTTCCAAACGCTGCCGCTGCTGCTTCGACTTCAAAGCATCAGTCAGCTTCTGCTTCGGCGGCAGAGAATACGAACGACGCAAATGCTCCTCCAACTTCGGGTCAGCAAACAACGCCCCAGAATTAAGCAACTGCGCCAAATCCCCCGCCCCAAGCTCCTTACGCGAAGCAATAGGATCAAACACCAACCTCGGGCACATCCCCTGATGGTCAGGAAACGCAACCTCCACAAGGTCCTCAATGACATGCTGCGTAAACACATCCGCAAACCACTCGGCGATCGTCTGCAACGACTGAATAAACAGGTCAGACTGCGTTTGCGCCAAGTTGTAACTGCCGCCGTTCTCAAGGTTCAAGAAGTGGGCCAACACAGCCCTAGCAATCATCGAATCGTGATAACTAATCGCCTCACGCGGGCTAACCAGCTGGCCAGAAACACCCTTAAGCTCAAACTTCGCACCCGCAGGAACCGCAGCGCCAGCATAATCACCGCTACGCGCATTCTCTGCCAACGCCTGCCCATACTCAAGGTCAGCCTTCGGGTTATCCGTAATATCACTACCCGTATACACCGGGAAACCCATACCATTACGGTCCAAAGTGGTCACTTCCTTACGAAGCAACTCATCCTTCAACCGCCAATGCTTATACGCGGGGCGGAAAATAGACGTACCAGTCCACTGCGCGCCCTCATCCTCATAGCAATACGCCACAAGATTCCGCACAGATACAAGCGTTCGCCCCTGCTCAAAATCACCCCACGTTTGCGAAGGACCTGACCCCTGTTAGGTAGACACCTGATA
>NZ_KV818429.1:0-1693 GCF_001814945.1 Corynebacterium sp. HMSC066C02
TGGTTTGTCTGTTTGTCTAGGTTTGGGCTTTTCACGGCCTTTTTTGTGGAGAGTTTGATCCTGGCTCAGGACGAACGCTGGCGGCGTGCTTAACACATGCAAGTCGAACGGAAAGGCCAGTGCTTGCACTGGTACTCGAGTGGCGAACGGGTGAGTAACACGTGGGTGATCTGCCTTGCACTCTGGGATAAGCTTGGGAAACTGGGTCTAATACCGGATATGAACTGCCTTTAGTGTGGTGGTTGGAAAGTTTTTCGGTGCAAGATGAGCTCGCGGCCTATCAGCTTGTTGGTGGGGTAATGGCCTACCAAGGCGTCGACGGGTAGCCGGCCTGAGAGGGTGTACGGCCACATTGGGACTGAGATACGGCCCAGACTCCTACGGGAGGCAGCAGTGGGGAATATTGCACAATGGGCGGAAGCCTGATGCAGCGACGCCGCGTGGGGGATGACGGCCTTCGGGTTGTAAACTCCTTTCGACAGGGACGAAGCGCAAGTGACGGTACCTGTATAAGAAGCACCGGCTAACTACGTGCCAGCAGCCGCGGTAATACGTAGGGTGCGAGCGTTGTCCGGAATTACTGGGCGTAAAGAGCTCGTAGGTGGTTTGTCGCGTCGTCTGTGAAATTCCGGGGCTTAACTTCGGGCGTGCAGGCGATACGGGCATAACTTGAGTGCTGTAGGGGAGACTGGAATTCCTGGTGTAGCGGTGAAATGCGCAGATATCAGGAGGAACACCGATGGCGAAGGCAGGTCTCTGGGCAGTTACTGACGCTGAGGAGCGAAAGCATGGGTAGCAAACAGGATTAGATACCCTGGTAGTCCATGCCGTAAACGGTGGGCGCTAGGTGTAGGGGGCTTCCACGTCTTCTGTGCCGTAGCTAACGCATTAAGCGCCCCGCCTGGGGAGTACGGCCGCAAGGCTAAAACTCAAAGGAATTGACGGGGGCCCGCACAAGCGGCGGAGCATGTGGATTAATTCGATGCAACGCGAAGAACCTTACCTGGGCTTGACATACACCAGATTGCTGCAGAGATGTAGTGTCCCTTGTGGTTGGTGTACAGGTGGTGCATGGTTGTCGTCAGCTCGTGTCGTGAGATGTTGGGTTAAGTCCCGCAACGAGCGCAACCCTTGTCTTATGTTGCCAGCATTTGGTTGGGGACTCATGAGAGACTGCCGGGGTTAACTCGGAGGAAGGTGGGGATGACGTCAAATCATCATGCCCCTTATGTCCAGGGCTTCACACATGCTACAATGGTCGGTACAACGCGCAGCGACACTGTGAGGTGGAGCGAATCGCTGAAAGCCGGCCTTAGTTCGGATTGGGGTCTGCAACTCGACCCCATGAAGTCGGAGTCGCTAGTAATCGCAGATCAGCAATGCTGCGGTGAATACGTTCCCGGGCCTTGTACACACCGCCCGTCACGTCATGAAAGTTGGTAACACCCGAAGCCAGTGGCCTAAACTTGTTAGGGAGCTGTCGAAGGTGGGATCGGCGATTGGGACGAAGTCGTAACAAGGTACCCGTACCGGAAGGTGCGGGTGGATCACCTCCTTTCTAAGGAGCTTTATTGTGGCACCAGTTGGTGTCTTTAAGCATGTGAGTGTTTTTCATGTGCGTGGTGGTTGAGTGAACGATTGTTTTGCTGCCACCGTATTGTTAATCGGGTGGAGATACATCTTAACCAGAATG
>NZ_KV818430.1:0-321 GCF_001814945.1 Corynebacterium sp. HMSC066C02
CCATCCTTGTTGACCTCAACCGAAGTCAACTCCTCGAAAGCAACCGCAGCCTCAACCGGCTTAGTCACAGACTCATCAACAATGATCTCAACAACAACCTCACCGTTAGCAGCATCCGGAGTAAAGGTCTTCTCACCCTCACCCAGAACAGTCTTGCCATCAGCCTTGGAAATCAACTCTGCCTTAAGGGTGTATTCCTTACCCGGAACCAGACCCTCATAGGTCACCGTATCGTCAACCTGCGCACCAGCAACAACCTCAGTTGCACCATTGGCAAAGTCAGCATTCGTCGAAATCTTCGGCTCACCAGACTCATCACCC
>NZ_KV818431.1:0-235 GCF_001814945.1 Corynebacterium sp. HMSC066C02
AAAAAGTACATTGGCACACTATTGAGTTCTCAAACATCATCCGCACACCACAACAAAAATTAACCAAACGTTAACCCTCTTGCAGCGGCCCGAACAACATTACCCAACAAGCTCAACCAAAGTCAAACCCGCCGAACAACCATTGCCCGAACATCTACCACCAGTTAACCTCCCGGCTACCTCGCGGCGACCCCGATAAATATACGCACACCCCCAACAAACAACAAATCCCCAG
>NZ_KV818432.1:0-6266 GCF_001814945.1 Corynebacterium sp. HMSC066C02
TCATGGTTGCGCTCGCGAGGAATCGACCCCGCGACCCTACCTCCCAGATTGCACACCAACGACTGGATCGATCTCTTCCAGGTGACTGGTTCCTCTCTACCTCACCATCGACCCATTTCACCATCGGGAAGTAGTCAACGACCTCCTCAACGGAAAAACCGAAGCCGGCGGCGTTAATCCCCACCAAAACCGAAATCCACCAGTAGTACTAAAAGGGCTCTTCCGGTTTTAGAGTGCATTGATTAGTTCGCCGGGGGTTCGGGCGTGGCACAAGATATTGGGGTCCTTGGCTTTGTAGGAAAAAGGTATCTAATCCATCCGTACAAAACTAAGGACCTACTGTGCAGCCTAACGGAAATGTCATCGTCGATACCATCTGCCGCACCGCAAAACTAGGAACTACTATCACCGGTGCCACAGAAAACGGTGACGTCACTGTTATTGAAGCCGAACCCGTCGAGCCGATCAATGAATGCCCTACCTGCGGGCAGCCTGGAGTATTCCGCGACCACGTCATCCGCAGCCTGGTCGATCTGCCCATCGTCGGCCACCCAACAACTTCATGTGCGCCTTCCACGCTACCGGTGCACCAACAAGCGTTGCTTGCAGAAGATCTTCCGTGCTGGCCTTGCCTGCGCGCCCGACAATTCAAAGACCACGGACCAGGTGACCCACTGGATCCTGCAACGACTCTGCCTAAATCGGATGAGCGTTGCCGCTGCACCCAAGTCATTAGGCCTGGGGTGGGATATGAAGTGTCCCAGGTTTTGTTCCGTTTGATGAAACCCGTTTTTGAAACAACGTACGGAGCACAACGCACGCCGATGCCAAAGCTTCCGCAACATCGACTACCTCATCAAACCCACGACAGTGGGATTCACACCCTCAATCCCCACGCGTGCAATCTTCGCACCTCAAAGATTGAAAAATGAAAGAAACCGGAGGTAACATACCCTTTCGAGTTTGTTACTTCCGGTGGTGCAGTTTGTTCAACTGCTCATCAGGATCTTACGGGGGATAACACTAACACACCCTGACTCTTGGAAAACGCAGCACACAGACCGTGCACACCCTCACCGATAAAATGGGCACCAGTCCCGAAAGGAGAAGGAATGTACACGACCATCACCCTCGCCGCACTCGCAGTACTTTTCGTCTTAATCATCCAGACCATCCGCCGCGAACGGCCAGAAGACCGTATGTATTACGCCGCGCTTGGAGGCAGCATAAGCGCAGCAATGATCCTTGTCCCCTCCTTCCTTTTCACCCAGGCCGGTCTCTCGCGAGAACTGGCCGCACTGCTCATCTCCTTCGGCCTACTAGCCTTGTGGATTACCATTTTCGGACTCCGCCTAAACGCAAGAACTAGCAGGTAAACCTGCATAACACAGAACATATGCTTTAGCATATGGCGGAACATACGCTATAACATATGCCTAAACATATGTTCCGCCATATGGCAGGACTCGCGGGCGCACGAATACGCAGATTCCCGCCCGCAGTAGAGAAAAGGAGGGCTACGGGCTCAGTGTGGGAGTATTGCGAAACCTTCGCGCGCCCATTAGCCTAAAAAGTGACAGCACAGTTCATCCCTGAATTGCGGCTGCACAATAAAAAGGGCCCCAACGAGTGCCAGCTCGTTGAGACCCTCGGGCCTAAAGACCCACGTGAAGCATCGCGGTAACGAGCTTCACGATTACGGTCACAAGAACTATGACCTTGGTAGCCACATCTAGCCAGTCAAGCTTGGTGGCATCAAGGTCTTTTCTTTTGCGACCGGGTGTATCCAATGAGTGTTTACCCATTGTCTACCTCCCTTTACGTCGTAGGGTTGTCCGCTCGCCTGAAAAAGGCGCGCGGGACAGCCCACGTCACGCGCGGGCCTTACCGCGCACCGACGAGGAAGTCACGCCCACGCCCCACCACAGGTGGCGGGGCATGATTGTGAACCGGCACTAACGTTAGCAGCCACCCCTGACGAGACCTAGAAGCATGATTTCACCCCTGCCTTTATAAAAGCCGCCCATGAGGGGAAACCCGTACAGTGCTACTTGCAGCTGCACTCAACACCGCTAATTTCTCTGCCTGTCACCCTATCTAGACGCACGAAAATGCTGGCAGTGCTACATAACTGCCGACATATGCTTTAGCATATGCCTAAACATATGTCCCGCCATATGGCAAGACATATGACGGGGCTCATGGGCGCGCTGATCTACCATCACGGCTGCACTACCCTAGGTGTTTTTCAATGCTCGATACACCGTAGGACGGGTTACCCCAAATTCCCGCGCTAGTGCTGCCTTTGACTCCCCTGCCAATATGCGCCGTTTAATCTCCGCTACTTGCTGCGGGCTAAGAGCGGGTTTGCGGCCTTTGTACTTTCCGGCCTTTTTCGCCAACGCAATCCCCTCCGCCTGGCGCTCGCGGATAATGGCCCGCTCAAACTCCGCGAAGCTACCGAGAATTCCGAGCATTAAATCCGCGCGCGGATCGGACGTGTCTTTCGCAAACGCGAGATTCTCATGCAGGAAAGTAACAGTCACACCCTTGCCGGTAAGTTCATCAACAATACCGCGCAGATCTGTCAGCGATCGGGCGAGACGGTCAATCGACGACACGACAAGTTCGTCACCGTCTCGCACGTACGCCATACACTCGACAAGTCCAGGGCGGGCAGTCTTGGTGCGGCCGGAAATCCTATCTTCAAAAAACCGGTCAATCCTGCCGGAAGCATTGAGTAGTTCTTTCTGGCGCTGATTATTCTGCTCCACCGTGGAGACACGGATATAGCCCACCCGCTGCCCATGCGAACCAGAGTCATTGACCATTAGTCTTCGCTCCGCGAAGGTTTAAAGGCGGCATTCTCTTGTTCTATGACTGCATCACGATACGACTCGATTGCATCCGAGAGGGCATAAAGCTGAACACCGTCGAGGCCATCAGCGTCAGCAAGCAAGGATTGTACAATCCTGCCCAACGCCTGCTGCCCCGACGAGAGTCCACCATGCAGATCTTTCACCCGCGCCAACGCGGGTACAGAGTCAATATGACTTTCAATATGGAAACCGTCAGACGATAACATCACACTCACCACTTTCTGTAAACATAAGGCTTAGACCCCGCTAGACACGTGTAAAACAATGCTAGGAACGGCCCTATTTTACAGGAAACATTCTGCCGCACACCGGCGTAACAATAGGGTGTACCCCAGGTGCCCCTACCAGCGCCCGCAGTTGAAGGCTTCACCTACCAAATGGTAAAGTTAGCTATATGCGAACCAGTCAGCGCTCCGAGATCCTGGAAGCTGCCCTCCGCGTCATGAACGCAGCGGAGGGTGGCGACATTACCCTTGACGCAGTGACCCACGAGGCCGGGCTCACCAAACCGGGATTGCTATATCACTTCCGCAACCGCGACGTACTGCTCGCCGCGATCGTCGACCACGCTGCGGCCAACGTCGAGAACGACATGACTGCCACCCTTGGCAAGCCCCTCGAGAACGCCAACGCCACCGAGCGGCTCCTGAGCTACGTTCACGTCGCCGCCCACGGGGCCGCCAAGCGCGCCGAGTTCATCATCTGGGGCCAAGCGACGTATCGGCCCGAACTCACCGAACCGTGGACTACGCGGATGGGCCGCTGGCTCGAACTCCCGGACGATCTCGACGCCGCCACCCGAGCCAGGCTGACCACCGCCCGACTCGCCGCCGACGGACTCTGGGGCGCCCAGGCCACAGGTGTGTCCACCCTCCACGGCGCGGATCTCGAAGCCGTCGTCTCCAGCATTCGCTCCCTGATCGAAGGAACAACCCCATGAAGCAGTGGTTCCTGCTCGCTGGCGCCATCACTACCGAAGTGGCGGCGACGCTGTCTCTCAAGGCGGCGCTCAATCACCCATCCTGGTACATCGTGGTTGCTGCCGGATACATCGGCACTTTCGTCTTCCTCACCTTCTGCCTGCGCGAAGGAATGCAGATCGGCGTCGCCTATGGCATCTGGGGAGCCAGCGGGGTCGTGCTCGCCGCCGTGCTATCCGCCGCGATTTTCGGTGAACCTCTGACCGCTGTGATGGGTCTTGGAATGGTTGCGATCATCAGCGGTGTCCTCACCGTCGAACTCGGCTCCCAGAAAGCTCAGCAAACCGCAGCCCAGGAAGCAGGAGTCAACTCATGAGATGGATCTTCCTCGCAGGCGCCATCTTGTCCGAAGTCGTCGCGACCATGTCGCTACGAGCCTCCGACGGTGGCCGGGTGAAGAAATGGTTCATCGGCGTCATCGCGGGGTATCTCGTGGCGTTCGTCGCCTTAAGTCTCGCCTTGGCCGACGGCATGGCCCTTGGCGTCGCCTACGGCATCTGGGCAGCATCCGGCGTAGCTCTCACCGCGATCCTCGCCCGGGTCATCTTCCACGAACCCCTCACCCGAACCATGGCCCTCGGCATCCTCCTCATCGCCGTCGGAGTTCTCACCGTTGAACTCGGCGCCAACTTGGCGAACTGACGCATTTCCGCAGGTAAACCAGGCAGATTGGTGTGCTGCACCACGAGGCGCACAGACAAAGGCTCCCCAATGAGCGCCTGTGGGCCTAGCGTTGTGGATGTGATCACCTGTGTCGTCCACTACACCATCGACCCCGACCAGATCGCAGCCTTTGAACAGTTCGCCCGCGCTTGGATGCGGCATGTCGACGAACACGGCGGCACCCACCACGGGTACTACCTACCCGCGGAAGGTGTGAGTGACCGTGCGGAATCCCTGTTCAGCTTCCCCAGCCTGGCTGCCTACGAGCAGTACCGCACCTTGTTCGGCACCCACTCGGACTTCATCGCCGCTGACCGGATTCGAGACGAGTCCGAGTGCGTCCTGCGGTACGAGCGCACCTTCATGCGGCCGCTCCTACCCCAGGGACACTGAAAGGGACTCCGGCAGCACGCTCGGCACAACCCACAACGCCGCAGGTCAGCGCGTACAGATGGGTGTACTCTATCGGACTTTTATACTATGGTTCGGGGTCTTCCTCCTTAGTGAAAGTCGCACCTAAATCTTGTAAGCGTTGTTTCTGTTGTGGAGTCAACGCCAAGTTATCCTCTGGAAGAATGGTCTCGTGCAAAGTTGCAGTTTCAAGAATTGAAAGGTCTGTAGGAGTTCCCGATAGGTCCGCGTTGCTTAGATCCGCACCACGCAAATCGGCACCCCCTAATTGTGCTAGTTCAAGGATTGCACCTTGTAGATTCGCGTTTCTTAGATTCGCGCCGTCAAACTTCGCCTCTATTAAAACTGCGTTGCTTAAGTCTGCCCCTTCGAGGTTTGCTCCACTAAAGTTTGCACAATTAAGCCAAAGACCACTCAAATTTTGTTCCTTTAGGTCAAAGTCTTTAAAAGGAAGTTCAGGAATAGAAGGGTCTGGTTTATCTGTGGAAGATTTCGTAGTGGGCGTACCAGGGGTAAATATGGTCCCGTCAGCTGTTAGACAATGGGGTGATAGGTTAGCTGACGTCGAAACTTGAGCCCGATCGCGAACGTATCGCAGATTTTCGAGTCGCTCTGCTGTAACTGCTTGAGTATTAGCAGCACGAATTGCTGTGTCTGCCTGGGTTCTAGAATCAGTAATTTGCGCCCATGCCAAAGAGGATCCCACCACTATGGAGGCAAGGACTGATATTCCAACGTCGCGGAGCCCTTGCTTATTAGGGATCCCTCTCCAAAAGTCGCGGAGCCATTCGAAGCGGGCAGGCGAAGCAGAACTTGTGCTTTGGGTGACCTCTTTTTCCTGTTCGGTATGCTTCTCTATAGAGGGATCCCTATCTAGTGCATCTTGTTCTTTCGGAGAAGCGTCTTTTGGCGTGCTTTCTTCGCTAGGTGTATTTTTGCCATAACTCATTCATAAAGAATATGCCTAATGTCGGGGTTTAGCACGCGTTGTCGTTGGTCGAAGGATAAGGGGTATCAAACTGCTTTCCGGTGAAATAAAGCCACCAGCTACGGTGGTGCTCCACACCTACCAGGCCTGCGATATTGAGGATGCACCGACCTTTATTGAAGGCTTCGGCTGGCGGGCTGAGCCCATGCCACATGACAAGGTGCGAGATTTAACCGGTGAGGTCGCCGAAGCCGACGGCTACCAACCCGGCCTGATTATGCGCAAACTTGTCGAAGGACGCGACGGTACCTGCCGGGTCGGCGGATGCGGCGAGCCTGCTTTTCTCAGCCAGTTGGATCACCGACACAACTGGGCCGAAGGCGGGCCAACCCACCCGAAGAACCT
>NZ_KV818433.1:0-77967 GCF_001814945.1 Corynebacterium sp. HMSC066C02
AAAAGAAGCGGAACTAAACCCAGGACGCTTCACAAGGTCCATCACCGCCCTGTAATCAGTCGCAATCGGACCCTTTTGGCAATGCCACGTGCCCTGAAGTCACGCGGTCACCAAAGAGTTCCCCCCGAAAACTGCAGTGTTACTCGATATTCACTACGGTGTTACTAAATGCACGCCCGCAACAATACCAGTTCGGCGGCAAGCCTGTCGGTGTGGTAGATGCCTTTGGAGTAGTCGTTGCGGTAGGTAAGCTGCTGTAATCAGCGTTTAGGCGAGGCAGGTTATGCCGACCGCGGTTTTACTTAGGATGGCAGTGTATTGCCCGGACGGCCCCATTGTCCTTGAGAGGCGCCTGCTGACTTATTTAGGTTTCGATTGACAATGGTCAAGAATGCGAACCGATTTACAGGCGCGCATCAAGGTTTAGCGATCGGGATGCTCCGAACAGTTTGTAGATGCGTTGTTCACGTCACGCTACGACTTCTTTATCGAGTGTGTAGAGGCCTGATTCCCTACTTTGATGCATCGGCTGCACCCCGCCGGAACCGCGGATTTCCCTAGATGCAAATGCAATCGGACGATGCGGCTCGATCACTAGATCCGCAGCTTCAGACCAATATTCCGTTACGTATTTCCTACATAGCCGGTCTCAATGGAGATTTTCCCATACCGCCACAAGATTCGACCGAAATGCCTATCCATCAAACCAAATCCCTAAGAGGGATCAGCGTTATCAAGCGGTGGATGCGCCAGCACCGATAACGACGATCGGTTTTCGCCATCTCGCTACTGCCGTTTCATTGGTGACCTCAAAACGGAGAATAACCAATCACACGCAATGAACAAACTTAACTCCACTACAATGTCGAAATCAGCTGGCTCATTGCCTGGATATCGCCTACTGGAACGGAATAAAGCTGGCCTCGATCATTGTGCATATCAAGCACCGGAAGCTGAAAGGCTACACAAGGCAATCCGCACTCCATTGACTCGGCGATTGCGTAGCCAAAAGACTCCATAAGTGAAGTGGATACATAGACTCCACCGCGGTCACGCGCTGAGCGGTACAGGGTGGATATCTCCGGCTGAGACAAGTTCATATAAAACTGAATCCTGTCTCGCACCCCCATTGCGTCGCACTCTGACAGAAATCTCGAAGTACGAATTGGGTCGTGTTCCAAGCTGACAACGAAAATACCAAAATAGTTTTCAGGAAGCTGTGCGAGTGCTCGCACAGCGTACTGGTATCCTTTATCTTTGTCGAAACGGCCGACCCAAACGATCGGGCGCAGAGTCGAATCGGCGAGTTTTGGATCTCGATCAAAGAAATCAGACGGCCCTTCCGAGGAAAAGACTCGATGATCTACCAAGTTAGGCGTCACGATCAGCCGAGCAAGAATTCGACGCGGTAAGCGCTCGCCGATCTTTAATCTCATCACCTCCGAAGGCACAGCAATCTGGCTCATCTTATCAACATCGAGTTCCTTGAGCTCTTCCCCAACAACAGTCATATTTGACGAGTGGAATTCATAAACCACGGCAACGTCAGAGTCTTTAACCAATGCGTTAGCAATCTTAGGCGTACTCAAGACATGAACCGAGTCGTATTCCATGCGACTGACTATGTAGGTCAAATAAGCAATCGCTCGATCCTCACGAATAATTCGAACATTTACGTTCGCGATATCAGAGAACGTACGCAGGCCGCCCCTATCGTTGAAGAAAACTACGTCGAAATGGGTATTCGGCTCGTCCGCTGCTCTTCCACGAATGACCGATGAAACTCCACCCTTGGAGCAGTTAGGATAAATAATCAACTTCCGCATTGGTTTCTCCTAATGATTGGTCGCTTGCGGGTTCATAATCTCAAGCATCTCCCGGGCTCGGTCGTCCCACGACGCACTGTCAAGGAATCTATTTAACTCCTCAACTTCAGCGTCGGTAAGGTCCGAGGCTAATGCGCTCTCGATAGACTCAACGAACTCATCGACGCCACGGTAAACCCACGTTGAAGGGTACTCTTGAACCATTCCCATCGGGGCGCTAACGCAACGCAGTCCCCATGCGAAGTACTCGTAAATCTTATTAGGATCCACCGATCTCGTAAGAGGTATGTCCGCAAACGGAATGAGCCCGACCTTCCATGTCTGAACCAGCGGTCGGAGTTCGTCGTGACTCTTCGGCCCTAAGTACTCCACGTTCCCCGGCAGCTTAATATTCTTCGGCATTCCATGACCGACGATCTCAAATATCACGTCGGGTAGGCGTTTCGCCGCCTCAATTACCAATGGCCAGTCGAACCAACTCTCGGTCAAGTGCCCGACGTAGCCGACCTTATTGGAAGAGTTCCGCTGGGCTGTTACTTGCGGTGTTCGCAATCCCTTTGTCGTCTCGATTACGTGCTTATTGACAGCATTCGGTATGACAAAGTGACGCTTCAAGGGGGGATAGAGCGAGACTAACTTGGCATCAAGAGCAGTACTAACGCTGACAACAGTGTCTACCATCCGGAGCATTTGACGTTCGAGCTGCGGGTCATACCATTTCGAATAGCCAACTCGATTGAATTCCTCCATATCATCACGGCACTCATAAACCGTGTTCCAGCCAGCTGATTTCAAACGCTGAACTGCTGTAACGCTCTGAATACTAGGGAACGACGAACAGATAAAAGTGCTGTTTTTGGGTTCACGCTCTTCGACCACAACCTCGATCAAGCGGTCGAAGTCAAATCTTGGCACCTGTGCCAGCCGATCGCTGACTTCTGCAGGGAACCCTTTCAAAGAGCCAAATGGGATAAAAACTACTCCAATCCCCGCACGGCTATAGGCCGCGGCCAGGTTATTCGGACGCAAGGCCAAGGTTTCATGCCCCAATGGCGGAGCCGTCGTATCAATGATTAATAACGGAGTTTCAACGCCGAGCTGCTGAATAAAAGATTCAATACTAAAGGACTCTTCCGATGCATCGCCGCGCTTGAACGGGCCTAAAATATCCGCTTGAGACTTCCCCCAGTCCATCCCTTTTATCTCGAGGGAAACCGCCTCTTCAGGAACCTCAATCGTGCAGTTAAACTCTGTTTCTTCGTTTGGACCTGCTGGAAGGCCTATAAAAGAACCAAATTTTGGATTTTGAGGTAGATCCGATGCTCCCAAAAGCTCGTGACCATGACGATCCATAAACCGAATACTCAGTGGAGCAACGGTTTTTAGATCTACACTGGGTACATAGGTTGCCGATAAAGTCAAAGCGCGCTCAGAGGGTTCGAGCGCAATATTCTGTATGAACTCCCGAGATGAAATGCTTGCCGGTGCACCGGACGGAAATCGAAATGCACTCACACCAGTTGATACATCTTGAAAAATGAACTCACCTAAAAGAGCAGTGTTAGTACCCTTCTTCCACTGGCGACCTTCGGCCTCAAAAGTAACCGCATTAGGAGGCACTACAAAGTTCCAGTGGTCCTGAACCGGCTCGCCACCAACAGACGGCGAGAGATAGGCATAGTGCCCGACTGCTTCCGAATAGTGAGACCAATCAGGCAGCTCTACGGCGCCTCCGTCGCTATCCAAGAATTTGAACGCGATGAGCGCAATATTTGGACGATCATCATCGGAAACAGTCTCAACAAACAGTGATACCTTCTGCCCTGGAGAAACACTCTCACGAATACTCACGCCAGCCAGTGGACGCTTCAAAACATCTAACTCTCGAACTGTCACTTATCTTCTCCGTGCTTCCGGTATTGTGGCGATCCGACACGTTTATACGAATGAGTCGTGTGAATCGATGATAGCTTACCGGAAACACTGCAATCGAGCTGGCAAAGTGCTGGGAAAACTGTCCACACTGCCGAGCAGAGAGTTGCTTCAGCCGTGAATTCAATTGACAGCAATCAGACTTCTTCTTCGGCTCTTATTTCTGCAAGTAGCTGTGTGTACACTTCTCGGCTTTCGAAATCCTCCGCTACCGGCTTGTATTTGCGCGGATCACGCTTCTGTGAAAGCACGCGGTCCACGGCACACTCAATGTTTGGAACCAACCACTCAGCTGGATAGATACGATCCGCTCCTGGCCAGTTGAAACAGACCGGCAGCGCGCCTGAGGCAGCACCATCTGCAATCGTCAGATGGAATGACTCAAAGTCACTCGTTGAAAGAACGACCCCCACCTTGGCATACCATTCCGCCATGTCGGAACCGAAACCATCAAAGACCACGCAGCCTGGGTACTGTCGATTTAGCTGCTCAATGCGAGCGTACTGATTATTGTAGTAGTCCATTTCCTGAGGACGGTTTTCCATCCAAGGATAGTCTTCGGGAGTCTTGCCTTTGATGCGCAGGACATATTCTGGGTCCTCCCTGAGGACACCTTCCAAAACGTCTAATGCCAAATCTAGACGCTTAGAACGTGGGACAATCCCAACAAATCCAATCGTTTTTTCAGCCGCTGGCGGCTTAGGAAGGTCCAACGCTGCAATATCAACGGGGTTAGGAATGACCGTAGTCCGCTCGCACGGGACACCGTGTGAAACGACGGCTGCAGAGCGAATGAGCTCGCTTACGAAAATAAAACTGTCCACGCATTCGTGGGCAATTTGCGCTAGGTATGGCCGGAAAAGTTCTTGGGAGTGAACCCGAACTACAAGTCGCTGGTCGCTACGAATCTTGTGGGAATACCATACTGCATTTCCTAAGCCCCACTCGCAGAACACAATGTCAGCTTTTTCGAGCTGTTCCACAGAACGTTGCTCGTCATGTTTGGTATGACTCTCCCATTCGTCGAGTAGCACTTCTGCTCCGGCTGTACGGAGCGCAGCTAGAAGTCCTTGTGCAAACTTCAGGTCGTGACCGGCGACCAAGACCTTCTTACCTTCAAGCAGGTCTAGTTTGTGTACTACTGGGAAAGAAACCTGTGCGGTGGTGTGAGCTGGTGCCGGTTCGTCGCTTTCATCTGCTGGCAGAGTAAGCACTACCTCACCTCCGCCAACGGGCTTTGTCCTCACCAGCGCGCGAGAAAAACCGCCCAAGGACCGATTGCCCAAGTACTCAGCGATGGAATTCCCGCCCGAAAACTCCGAATCATAGCGAACAAATACAGCATCGGTTTCTGTAAACCGCAGGGGCAGTAAAACGTCCTCAGCAAAGGTTCGGTGAACTTGTCCTTCGAAGAAGATTTGGTAGTCCGCTTCTACTGGGGCGTCGGCAAGTGTGGGATAGATTGGCACCTCTACAGAATCCGAATACGCGCGCGTATCTTCAGAAGGATCCTCAGAATCCTCTAGTACCACCGCGACCGGAGGAACCGACTGTTCTAGGACACGAGCTAGCGAGTCGGGAGTCGCCCGCGGGACTACGGCAATATAGCGTGCCGGCTGTAAGCCAGCAACAGCGATACCAGCGGTACGCATCATGATTGCCAGCGCAGTTTCGGTAGTGTGCGCTCTGTATATGGTTCGCATTTGCCGCCAGATCTCGGATAACCGCTCAGTCGGACTCGTCGACCAGGCGTGCAGCCACGCCTCATAGTCTTCTCGACGGTTGGAGTTGGCAATATTCGAGCCCAATGTTTCCGTGATCCCGCGGCTGAATGCGCTGAGGACGATTCCACCACAAGCAGGAATCTCAACGACTCGCCGTGAGAACATAGTCGGTGAGTCCAGAACCGAATTCACATTCAGATGCGCCAGGTGCGATTGGTAGGACTTAATAACCTCGTCGTACGGTAACGCTCCCTGCACGGAAGAACGGTACTTTTCAGGGAACGTGTACGGAGAGTCCGGATTGTTGGCCTGACGATCGTAGATGGCCAACGGATAGTCGCTCGCCGCGGATAGTAGCAAATCGAGGCTCTTGGAACGTTGAGCGTACCGCTCCCCATAGTAACTACCGGCATAGGCAATTGATGATGAGAATTCCCGACCTTTAGGCAATGGATTATGAATTTTTGGCTGCGCATAAAACGGCAGTGAGGAACTCGTGATATTTCGTTGATCTTTAACCGAATGGTATTTGGGAATCATATTGGCGTCCGTAGTGAATACGTGATCACACAATGCAGCATTCGGCGCGAAGCGGGCGAAGTGGACGGGATCTTCCTTATTCCAGAAAAGCGTTGGGATTCCTTTTGCTCGAGCGGACTTCAACAGACCGCGAAGATCAGCGCTTTCCTTATCTGAGTAGTGGCCAATGCCTCTCGCCCACTCACCGCCATTTCCTTCCCATGCGGACTCGATAATGATCAGATCGAGACTTAGTGTTTCGAGTTGCTCTCTCCAGTTTTGGCGGCTTATCAACTCCGTAGTGAAAGACCCTGCCAATGTCGTCCTAGTGAATTCATCACCAATAACGCCTACTCGAAGCTCACCGAGTTGCCGTGTACCGACAACTCGCTTCGAATACTGCTCCGTTGCCAAGGTATGCGCGCGGGTCATTGCAGAGCCAACGGTCTTCCACGTCCTCTCGGTGACTGACCACAGTCGCGCACTGCGCCCCAAGTTTGCGCGAAGCTCAGAGTCTTCAATAACACGCTTCAATGCATGCTCGAGCTCCGCAGAATCATCAGCCTTAAAAAGCAAAGCTCTTTCTGAATTTTTGCCTGCTAAATCCCTATTCGGCGCAACATCGGAAAGAACTGTTGCCTTCTGAGTGGAGAAAGACTCAAGGGGCTTCAATGGGCTAACGAGATCGGTAACAATAGTTGATCGGCGGGGGCAGCAAACGATGTCGAACGTCGACTGTAAGCGCGGCATTTGATCTTGAGGCAACCGGCCAAGGAACCTCACTTTGTCGTCAATTCCGAGTTCCTTAGTTTGCTGCTTCAATCCCTGTTCCGCCGCACCAGATCCCGCAAAAACTATTTGGTGCTCAACCCCGCGAGAATGAAGTGATGCCGAGGCATCGAGTAGTAGGTCAAGCCCTTCATACGCAACCATGCTCCCCGCAAAACCGATGACTGGGACTTCAGTCGAAATTCGGTGTTGCCCGGCAAACTTTTTGTCCTGAGGAAGCGGTAAGAAAATGTCGGGATCGACGGCATTAGGCGCAAGAATGATTTTGCTTTCATCCACGCCACGACTAACAAGCTCATCTTTGACCTGGCGTGTGATCGCGAGAACCGCATCTGCCTCACTAGCAACGAACGTTTCCGCTTTGCGCATGGCTTCAAAACGCTCAGAGCTTTCAAACCCAGGCTTAGCTGAAGCCTCCGTAAACTCCCAAAGCCCTCTCACCTCGTAGACGAAAGGAACACCGACCCTTCGCGCTGCTATCAAAGCCGGTATCGCAGTTCTAAAATTCGACGCCGATTGAATCAGTGCAGGCCGCTGCATGCATGCTTCACGTACAAATGCATCGGCTGCTTCCATGAAGTATCGGTCCAGGGGATCTCGGTTTAGATTCCCACCAGGAAGGTGCACATAATCAACCCCGTCGAGCTTCTTCGAATGGCGGCGAACCGACGGCTTAGCAACATCAGCCTTAGAGTCCCAGGGATACCCAGAGCGCCCAACAACAACCACGTCTTTATCGTTGAGTTGCAATCCCTTGGCCACACCTCGTGTGCGAGTTGAATAGCCATTGGAATTAAAAAGGGGGGTTTGATGAACGCAGTACATTACCCGCCTATGCTCAGCAACATAAGCGGGATCCTGACTGCGTACAGGCAGCAGCGAGTCTAGGTCCAATCTTTCAAAGCCCAGAATTCGCTGAGCCAGTTGGTTACCTCGGTCACTCAGCTCTTCAACTAAGCAAGAATTCTCACGAACTAGGGTTGCTGACTCCACAATGCGGCCCTCGACAAACCACGTGAAGTTGAGAAGTTTTTCAAAGTTATCCGGAGTTGCGTTCTTTTCGAATACTTCCCGAGGTGTCATTTCTCTGCCGAAGCGGAGAGAGTCTCGCGCTATGCCGGTACTTACTCGGCTTCGCCCTGAAGTCATCCGCAACTTGGACTCAGCCCAATTTGTCTGCGATACGACACTACTACGCAGAGAACTCTTGAGCTTCCCCCACTGCTTATTGAACTGTCGCGCTGTGCGAATAGATTCTGCCTTTGGATTATTAGCTATTCGCCGGGACACCCTCACCGGGCTCGACAATGCGCGACCGAGGCGCATCGACTTCGATTGGCGCAGCTTTGCCAGGCGGTCTTCTGCGAGCTTCTTTTCACTCTTAAGCTTTGAATTCTCTGCCTTTAGCCGCTTAAGGTCACTCATTGCTGCTTTAATACGGCGGTCTAAGTCGAGTTTCTCCGCGGACGAGCTACGCAAAAACTCATAGCGTTGCTCCGGCGTCATGGCTTCCAACTCCGCAAATTCCTTGCTCGGTTCTGCCAGCTGGCGAGCTACTCGCAGAGAATGCAGTTTCTTGGAAGACCTAAACTCGTCTGGGTACATATACTCCCTTTCAGCACTACGACAGTCAAAAAGGAAGCTAACCCTAAGACGGCGTAGCAATTCACTACCAATCCTGTCGATCACAGTATCACTCGAGAAAGATTCACTCAGCCGTGGTGATTTACAATCGTCCCCGCTACAATGATGCCCCTCGCTAAACCACTACATATTCGTCACGAGGCTCTTTTTCCTTAGGTATACTCAGCCCAATGACCGCTACCTCGGATGGCTTTAAAGAACGCTACCTGATTCTCTACGAAGTAATGTTCTGCGACTACGAGCAGAACCCTGAAGTATTGAAGAGGTTTCGAGACGTGTGGCTTGCCAATCTAAAGCGAATGGCAAGCTTCAACCTTCCTACTGGCTCTAATATCAAGATCATTGTCTACCTGTCTGAAGACAAAGTAGAAGATAGAAAACTCTTCCTTGAAACGCTCGCCAAGCTTCCTGAGGAGCAAGCTCAACGATTCGTGCATGTCGAATACACACACCCGAAGGAAGGCTACGGATACACCAGCGATTCACATCCGGATCTCTGGAAGAACCCAAACAAGGTCGCGCCACGCCGCGACACACTGTTCGAAAAAGCCTTGAAGAACATTTCACTCGCTAACTACGATCGGTTCATTAGAGCGTCAATCGATGACGATGACTATTTATTGTCTTGGCAGTTCTATCAGCTCATCGAGGCTGCGGACCTAGCCTACGAACCCGGTAAAGTTGTCGGAGTTGGGCTCAGAAACGAAGTTGTCGCTTACGCAGGAAAGAAGACAGCGGACGTAGTCCAGTTTTCTCACCACATGCATGGTAACAAGTTCTATGTAGGTGACGGAGGTGTTTTTCAGGCCCTCAGAAAGCTCAGTCCTTGGAGCATTCCAGAAGTATTCGACGAGAAGAACCGAACACGCTTAGCTAAGGCAGGCGCCACGTTGAAGGTCGTCGAAGGCGGGGCCCCCGGCTATGTTTATTGCCGGTGGGGCCACAACCTTTCGCTCCACGATAAAACGAACTACTACCTGCACAAATATGAATCCATCCATTTTGATTCAATCGAAGGTCTGGTAGAAAAGATCGAGCTCGCCTACTCGCAGCCGAACTACGCAAGCGATGCTGGCATTAAACCTTTAAGCATCCCGCCTGTTAAAGGGACACAGGAGAATTCCCCCAATCACCTCGTAGTCTCTATACAGGAAAACGATGCTGACTCAGAGGATACTTATGCTCTGATCCTTAAGTCCGGCGATGGAAAAATGCTCGCCAACCGCCGTCTCGACCTCAAATCAAAGTTTCCAATAGGAAACCTGACTGGCCTTCCGGAAGACCCTCACAAAATCTTCGGATTTGTGCAGCGCAGGAAGGCAAGCGGCGAGCGCAAAGAACTCCCTGGTCGCGGCCGTATCGACAATGTCAGCTTTATCAAGACGCTAACACTCGAACAGTGGGCCACAAACGTCGAGAAAGTACACACCAATGTGCTTGAAAGACTTAAAACAGCCCTTACTGCTTCCTCGTGGATTTGGGACACCGATCTCGATGAATACTTTGAGTCCCTTAGGCACCAAGCACGTACTAACGAGTCCTCCGGACCAAACACATCCGATATTCGTCTATTGGACTATGTACTGGCTTCAAACATCCCGAGTTCTCTAAGAATCGTAAATCACTTAGCCCAGATCCGTGATTATCTAGATTCTCAGGAGTCTTCGACAAGCCTTACCGAGTTTGACGCGACTCAGCTTCCTGAGGCAACCCCCGGAAGAAACAATTTCAGGTACGGTCCCGCTGAGTTAAACTACTTCTACCGGCCGAATCATGGAAAACCGCTTGTCATAGTTTTCCATGGGAGAAAGGCAGCCGAAGTAACACTCCCTTACCTCCCTGGGAGTGGATTGACTTCTGGCTTAGACGTCGCTTTCATGTCTATCAGCGATCCCTCGCTAGCTTTAGACAGTGAGCTGACCATTGGATGGCACACGGGGTCGATTCATTTCAGGAATCTACAAAAAGATTTAGTGGCCCTTATCAATCATGTCGCTGCTCAGAACAGCTCGCAGCAGGTGATTCTTGTAGGCGGTTCAGCTGGAGGGTTTGCCAGCTTGGTCTTGTCGAGAATGATTCCAGGCTCTACGGCAATCGTATGGAACGCTCAGACGGAGATTCGACGATACTACAAGCGCTTCGTAGATTTCTATGCCCAAATTGCTTGGGATAAACGCTTACCTACCTCTAACAACTCCTCCACAACTGTTTCAGTATTGCAGCTCTACGAGACAACCCCCGCTACAAATCGCGTGGTTTTCCTTCAAGAACAATCCGATACTCACCATGTCAATGAACATTTTCGCCCATTCAGGGAACAACAGGGTTCAGAACCCGATCTGTGGGCTTACGAAAATCACTGGGGCGAAGGGCACGCCCCCGCACCTAAGCCTCTGATTCGGGACTTCATTCTCGCCATCTGCAGTAACAATGTCGATGCCGAACTGGAGCAACTCGGTGCCGAAAGATTCTAACTCAATGCTGACGTTCGAGTCCCTCGCGAGTCCATAGTTCGTCGACTTCATCATCGAACACTACTTCGGTGGGATGGTGAAATCTCCGAAGCATGTCCAAAATGTCGTCTGCATAATCGAGGTCTCCGTTTGCTTTAGCTTGAGACCACTTGTCATACCACTTGACGGCTGAACGCGCTGGGACATCGGTAATAAGTTCCCCTTCGTGCATCCACAGTGCCCGAGAACAGTGCTTCTTTATTGTCGCTGAAGAATGCGAGACGATGAACACCGTACTTGATCCTTCCAAGAATTCGTCCATCCGTCGCTGCGCCCTTGCGTTAAAAGTCGCATCTCCAGTAGCCAAGGCTTCATCAACAAGCAGAATTTCAGGGCGAATTGCAGTTGAAATTGCAAATTTTAGTCGGGCTGCCATACCCGACGAATAGGTTTTCAGCGGCCTATTGATCGCATCCCCTAGGGCGGTCCACTCAGAAATGGGTGCAACCATATCCTGAGCTTCGTCAGGTGCGAGCCCTTTGGCTAGCAACCCGAGTTTCACATTCTCGGCCCCAGAAAGATGATCCTGCAACGCTGCGGATACGCTCAGAAGAGATGGCTTTGCTGAAACATAAATATCTCCATTCGTTGGGATCTCATTTCCAGCAATCATTGACAAGAGCGTGGACTTTCCCGATCCATTCTGGCCCAGAATACCGATCGCTTCCCCCTCTCTCGCTACAAAGGAAAGAGGTTTGACGGCATGGACCAAGCTTCCACGTTTACTCCACGGCAACACGAACTCGCTGCCGTCAGCACCTACGCGGTAGTCCTTCGAAACATTTCGCACGACCACCGAGGGCCTATTTAACTCGTGCGTACGCACCATCTGCCCTCCAGAAATAGATAAACCCACAAATGAATAGCCCAACACTCCAACCGACTAGGTAGGCCCACTGCCCTATCGGTGGAAATAGTCCATCGAGGACGCACGTGCGTACGGCATTGAGGAATTGATAAAGCGGATTTATCTTCATTATGGTTGATAGGGCTAAATGTCCCTCAAAGCGTTCTATCGAATAAAATAAACCAGACAAAAAGAAAAGGCCTTGAACACCGACGCGTATCAAGTTCTTGGCGTCAGGCACGAATGCAGTAATTCTCGAGGTCACAAAAGTGGCTCCCGTGGCCCAAATATGGATGAGAAAATACAGTGGAATGACACCTAGGACTGCCCAAGTTATGCCTTCCGCCTTCTGAAAAACTATCGCTAAGACCACCGCAACGACAGCCGGGATCGAATTCGAATAAAGTGAGCGTAATCCTGTTCCGAGAGGAATAGCAGCGCGAGGGAAATCAAAAGAGCTAATAATGTTTCGATTCCTCTGAATTAGGCCCGAACCGTTGGTCAAGCCTGCGGTGAGGAACCGAAAAAACACGACACCCAATGTCAAAAAACCAAGGAAGTTGTCGATACCGCGGTGGGTATTGAGTATTAGCCCGAATACCAAAGCGTAAATGGCAACCTGAAATATAGGGTCCAGTACCAGCCACATCTTCCCCAAAAACGTCCCCTGCCCGCCTGTGAATGCACTCGTTCGGGCTTGGGCCGTAAGGAAGTGTCGCGTTTTCCATAAGCCTTTAACATAGTCACCGAGGCCTTGTCGCCCGTTTAGGACCTCCAGCGCCGAGCGGTCAACGAAGACAGTTTTTACTTCATCATGCTGACCTTGCTTGCTCGGCACGTTGTCAACTTCGTCCGTTTGGGGGTTGCTAAGAGCATGTTTTCCAGATCGTCGAAACATCAATGCTCCCTCTAGTTATGTTTAATGTCGGTCCCAATTTATCCGTTTGATGTGCCGCCAGAATTATTATTCTACTGACATTGCAGCACCAAGCCTAACTTCAACTTCTTCCACACGCCTGCACATGTATAATCGCTCAGATGCGAGAGGTTACGATCTACGGCAGCTGCGTTTCCCGAGATATCTTTAACTTTCCCAATAAAGATCTGCGGATGCGGGCTTACTTCGCCCGCTCATCGTTTATTTCAGCGGCTTCTTCACCTTCACAGCTACCTTCCCAAAGATCCCAGCTCACAAGCCCTTTCCAGCAGCGAATGCTAGAGCACGACATTACTTCGCGTGTACTTCCGCAGCTGGCATCACTGAATGATCAAATTTATCTCGTTGATCTCATCGACGAACGTGGCGGCGTTCTCGAGTTAGAGGATGGGGGGTTTGTCACGGATTTGTCCGAGCTCCGTCATTCCGGGTGGCGCAAGCTAGTCGGATCCGTCAGAAAGCACTCGCTTGGAGAAGAAACTCACCTAGAGCTATTTCGTGACTCCATCGATCCCGTCTTAGAAGTAATAGGCGGCCCTAGAACAGTCATCATAAAGTCCAACTTTGCGGAGTTTACTGACCAAGGGGAACCAGTTCCCGATTACGGAGGAACGTCTTCGGTGGAGTGGAACGAGTTATACGAGCCCTACTTTACCCTCCTGGAAGAATCGGGACTACAGGTCCTTGAAGCACCTGCCGAGCTCTGCATTGCGGATTCTAAACATCAATGGGGTGTCGCTCCTTATCATTATGTCCCCGATTTTTATCACTGGGTTTCCGACCAGCTTTTACATCTTTAGCTCAGTCGACCGATCTAAAACTAAACACCCTAAAACGTGTTTAATTCGCGATATATCTTTGAGTACCTACGCGCGTTATATTTCCAAGTATGCTTTTTTGCCCACTCCTTGCCCGCCTCAATTTTTTCCGCGTCGTATCCACCAAGCTTGCTTAAACAGTCTGCCAATTCTTCTGGATTCTCGGGTTGAAAATACTGTGCGTGTTCTCCCGTTATTTCCCGCAAAGCGGGCAAATCACTTGCGATCACCGGGACCCCAAGAGCTTGTGCCTGCAACGCTTTAATTGGAGTTACGTTTCGGCATACAGGCGTATTTCTGCGTGGGACTACGAAAGCATCAAGAACGGCATACCATTTCCAAATTGATTCGTTGGGCTGCCGGCCAACGAACAAAACTCTGTCAGACATGCGTAGTTCCTTCGCCAGAATCTCTAACTCGATGCGGGCACTACCCTCACCCACAATAAGTACTCGGACATGCGGAATCGAAGCTGCCGCTCGCAAAAGAACATCGAGACCTTCATACCCGACGACCGAAGTTACGGTACCAACTGTTACACCGTCTTCCAGCCCCAGTTCCCTTCGCAACGACGACTGGTCAAACTCTAAACCAACGGTTTCCTCATGCACAGCGTTCGGCACCACGGTAATTCGCTTCTCAAGAACTCCTCGGTCAAGGAGCTGTAGCTTAGATACCTCGCTCAAGGCCACTACCGCGTTGGCGGCCTTCATGCATGCTGTTTCTTGACCGCGAGCAAGTTGATAAAAATCAGACTTTACTAGGGCCTCTTGTCGCTCAGCCGGCTGTTTTGACAGCCAAGTGCTCTCAAGCTCTCCTCGAGCTTCGTATACCCACGGTATGCCTAGCTGTCTAGCAGCTTCCGCCACTACTAATGCATTGTTGTAATCAGTTGTGGTGTGAAGAATGTCCGCACCAAATTCTCTCGCCTGCTCAACTAATAGCTCAATTTCAACTTCAAGTCGCTCAATTAGTGAACCTGGGTAGCTTCGAGGAAGGCTCCGGAAATAAGGAATTCCTTGCACAACTTCGCAATCCTTTTTGGGCCATTTGCCGACGACCAACGGATAGGCCAAACGGGTCATAGCTGCAACACGAATTCCTGATTGTTTCAACGCAAGCAGGGTGTTGTGAGATCTGTAGGTGTATCCAGACATGGTGTGCGGCAAACTATTCGTTAGATAGAACAGTACGCAGGGGGCACCGCTTTTCTGCAGAGTTCGGATCTCTGAAGAGGTATTGACTCCAGTAACCTCCTTCTCTAGCAGTTGTAGGCGTTCGCTCGCTCTGGCTACTCTATGTTTGTCCGCACTGCTTAGCTCTTTATAGCTGGTCGATTGCGTTCCTGATGCGAGGATCTCCTGAAGCGCACTCAACTCGCCTTCGTCGAACATTCTTTGGACGGCAGTCTTCCGCTGCGGGATAGACGGAACATACTTGAGACCTGCACGGAGAGGCGATAGCTTAAGGCGTTGAAAGACCTTCTCGAGAAAGAGTGCTGGGTCGTCTGAGGCCATCTTAAACATTGCCGAACACAAAAGCCGCGAAGTGCGAGTATAGTGTATTAACTGTTTACGCATATTCATTCACTTCGCCTTGCCACAGTAGAAATAATCTTACTGAGCGTGCGAGGGGTTTCGTGACTACGTTGCTTTTTTACCCAACTTGCTCCACTGTCAGAGACCTCCAAGCCCTTAGGGTTCCACACTAGTTGTGTCCAAAGATCTGCCAATGCCTTCGGATCATTCGGCCTCACCACCGTACCTGCATTCAACTCCGTAATAATGGAGGCTGCTTCTCCTTGGACCACAGCCGAGATGTGAATCCCAGCTTCCATTAATTCATATACCTTGGATGGGACCGTCCGCTTAAGGGGTTCCCAATCCGCAAGGTGAACAAGCGCGGTATCAGCCCACTGATAATACTCTTCAAGGCTGTCTGCAGGGTGCCTAGGTTCAAAGCTCACTGCGCTTCCTAAGTCTTTGGAGATTCGTTGCAGTTCGGGCTTTGCCGCTCCACTTCCAACAAATCTCAACCGCACATCCACACCTTGCTGGATACAGAGTTTAAGGGCATCAACTGCATTCTGAAGATCTTGCGCTCGGCCTATTGTCCCAGCGTATAACACTCTCAATGTGCCGGACGTATCCAGATTGCTGTTTGATTTGAGCTTTGTAGCTGCGGGAAAAACGTTTCGAACCGTAAAAACCGGAGGCGTGGTCCCGTTACGCATAAGCACCGCTCGCTGCCTTAGGTCCTTAGCAAGCTCGCTTGAGGTCGAAATGATGGCGTCTGCTTCTCGCATACTCCGGTATAGAACTCGCTGCGTTAACCACGAAACGATTTGAAAAAACCCAACGGACAGCACTCTCTGCCTGAACGACTTTTTCCCTGTTCCTTCGTTCCAGCTATCAGACTCTTCTAGCAAATCAGGCCAAGCATCACGCAGATCGATAACGTAGGGAGCCTGAAATCTCTTGCTAGCTAACCAAGTCACTGCCGACGTCGGCAAAGCAGGAACAGTCCCGAAGATTAAATCCGGCCTGTACCCTTTTAACGAGCCTCCAGCGGCAAGGAGAACCTGTAATGATCCCAAAGCCACGGCAGCTTGATTAAATGCACGTACCGTTAGTGATGTACCCCCAGGAAAGAAACCACTACGCACGATACGCTCACCCGATGGGCCGGTCTCAGATTCTTTTCGAGGGAAAAACCCACGAGCTTTTACCCATCGGGGGAACGACATCCTTCGGTCATAGTGCGCAGGCGGCGCGACAACAGTCACCGAATGCCCCTGCTCTTTCAGGATTTCCGCCAGCCATCCCCATCGACGTTGAGGCACACCATTTTCTGGGTACCAGTATTGGGAAATAACGAGGATTTGCAAGCTTTTCATCCATCTTCTACACGAGTCAGCTGGACATTCATCAAAATCTCCATCAACAACGAATTGGTCAAGACTCTAGAACGACAATAATACGTCTAGCCAGCCCTATCCCAATTAGCTGAAAGATGCCACAAGAAACGGGTGTGTGCGCCTATTTCCAGATTCCCTTGGTATCTATCACAGTCTTTCCCTCGATAATGGCTGGATCCATCTCGATAAATTCCTTGTGATTAACAAGCAACAGGACAATGTCGGCGTCTGCAACAGCTCCTTGAAGATCTTGCTTCTTGAGATTGGAAATCGCCGAAAGCGACTCAGGGAGTTCTGAGACATTTGGTTCGACCACACGAATATCCAACTCGGGGTTTTCCTGCCCAAGCTGCTTGACGATATTCAAAGACGGGGATTCGCGCAAATCATCGATATCGTTCTTGAAGGCGATGCCCAACGCAGCAACGACAGCATCTTGCTTATCGGCAAGGGCTTCCTTGACCTTCTTAATTACCCATTGAGGCTTTCCGTCATTAACTTCACGCGCCATTTTGATGATCCGTGCTTCTTCAGGTACCGAAGAAACGATAAACCAAGGATCCACTGCAATACAGTGTCCTCCGACTCCTGGGCCAGGCTGAAGGATGTTGACACGCGGATGATGGTTGGCAAGATCAATTAGCTCCCAGACGTCGATACCTAGACGGTCACTGATCAGTGAGAGCTCGTTGGCAAAGGCAATGTTGACATCGCGGAAAGAGTTTTCCGTCAGCTTTGCCATCTCTGCAGTAGTTGCATTGGTCTGCAGCAGCTCAGCAGTGCAAAACGTCCTATAAAGGTCACATGCCATCTGAGTGCCTTTAGGAGTTAAACCACCAATAACTCGATCGTTGTTTTCCATCTCCTCCATAATTTGTCCAGGCAAAACTCGCTCAGGACAGTGTGCAACAAAGATGGCATTCTCGGAATCTTCATCCAAAGAAAGGTCAGGCCTAAGCTCAATAATGTGCTTCGCCATTGCCTCAGTGGTGCCAGGAGGGGAGGTCGACTCAAGGACCACGAGTGCACCTGGCCGTAGGTGGGGTGCCATAGCTTCTGCAGCTGCGTTGATGTATTTGGTATCAACCTTATAGTTGTCACGGAATGGCGTCGGCACACAAACAATGTACGCGTCAGCCTGAATCTGCTCTGCCTGCGCCTTCAAGAACCCCTCATCTACGACACGCTTTAACAAATCCTCAAAACCAGGCTCAAAGAAGGGAACTTCTCCCCTATTAATCGAATCTACGAACTCCGGATTGACATCAACACCGGTTACCTTGACGCCCTTTGACGCGATGAAAGCGGCGGTAGGAAGCCCGATATACCCCAGACCAACAACACATACCGAGTTAAACTTGGTGGCCGATTTTTCTGCGGTTGCCATTTAGAACCTTTCTGGGTTAATTACTTGTCTCCCTTATATTAGGCATTCGATCGCCCCTTTGCCGACATTAGGTTCATTTCCCCCTCTACGAAGAGTGCAACCACGCACCCCACGCCTGGCCACCCAAGCCCATAAAGATTGAGAAGAAAGAACACCTCTAAGCAGGCGATTTGCCTCCAAACTCACAAGCACTATATAGTTAATTCTCGTTGCACAGAGCAAAGCGATTTGCCCAGCAGCATACACATATTCCTCCATAGCTCAGTTGGCAGAGCATTCGACTGTTAATCGAAGGGTCACTGGTTCGAGCCCAGTTGGAGGAGCATATGAAGACCCCTTCTACTAGAAAATTGCTGGTAGAAGGGGCACTTACGTTTTTCGCTTATGCGGCGACTGTTTTGCGCATGCAGTGGAAATGCAGCGGCGTTTTAGCGCCCCGCCACCAAGAGGTGAAACAGCCACTCAATCAGCTCGAAACCTTGAATCCCACCGTTCATTGCCACAGAGATGGACTTGCCACCCTAAGGAAAAGCCGCAAAACTAAAGCGCCCCCAACCGACCGTGATCGTCGACTACTCTAATCGATGAGCTGGATACTTTATCGCAGCTCATTGGCCTAAACTCTCTCATCATGCCACTTCAGTTCTCTCCGCGAAAGGCATTAATAGTGAAAAAGGAATACCCCCTTAACGTGTAATTACCGGCGCAGCCTTTTGAGCGATTCGAAAGGCCTAGAACGCCTCTGCTCCATCGATGGCAGTTTTGGGCCGCCATTGTCACGGCCACTGTACTCCTTGCCTGCATAAGCTTTTACGGCTGGCTCAAGTTCAATGAGAAAAAGGACTATGAAGCCGCGATCGAGCACTGCGAAAAATATGTCACTCTCCATGCTAAATATCCCGGCGGAGTGTCTTTTCCGGAAGAAATTGAGCTTGGGACAAGCGCCTCCATCACCGACAGTACTCGGGTGTACCTCGGGTTTGGCGCCGTCGATTTCCCCAACGGATGGGGCACACCCGTGCGCCACTATTACTCCTGCGAAATCACAGTCAAGAACGGAGAAATTGAAGACGAATCTGTTGAGGTACTCAGCCGCTAGTTCACTCCAGACATAATTAGCCATTCCCTCGTACGAGCACAGACGACCGATTTAAGCCTTAAGTCTTGCCCTTGATGCTCTCCTCTTAATATCTCGTCTACTAGACCAATTTATCTCTTCATCACGTGTACATCTACACCACCGAAGAGGCTAAAACAGTTGACGACAACCTCCGGAGCGCCGGCAGGTAGATCGGCGGGGTCAATAGCACCACGGTCAACCTTGATGTCGTGACCACCGAAGAGACCGATGCCGCTAACTTGAACACGGAAGCCCTCGGGAATCCATACGTCGACACCACCAAAGATTCCAACCGCTTGGATGGTAGTTACGTGTTCTCGAAGTGCAGCACCGCGCAGGTCAACGTCTGTCCCACCAAAAATACCCATTGTGGTGTGGCGAGAGGCAATGGGAGTACTTCGAACCGTAGTGCCACCGAAGATGCCCAAGGAAAGGCTCTGAGCACCATTCACGGATGGTTCGACTTGAGCTAGTGCGCGGTCAACAGTCGTAGCTAGCTCACCATTCACACTGTTCAGCGCGTGTGAGCTCTTTGAGGCGACCTCATGGCTACCAAAGAGTACCCTTCCGGGATCCTCAAGGAGATCTGAAACGAGGTCGAGTAACTCGCCGCGCGTCGTCGCGTCGGCACATGCAGAAGAACGTTCCTCAAATTCGGCGACGCTGAGTTGGCCGACGGACATCGCGTCAGCCAGGACTTGAGAAGCTGTGGTGCGTTGAGAATTAGTGCATTTAATGTCGCGTGGTTCCATGGCTTTACCTTACGTGGAACCACATGAATGGGCAGGGCAACTAGAAATACTCGCCTGCCCATTCATCTCATTTCGCTATAGCTCAATCCCTGGGTCAAAGTCCGGCAGGCGCTCCCCTACGCCGAGGAGCTCAGCGATAGCGGCAATGGCACGCTCTGCGGCCTTACCGTCGCCATAGGGGTTAACAGCATTGGCCATTGAGTTGTACGCGGCGTCATCATCGAGCAGAAGCTTGGCTTCCGCCACGATGAGACTACGGTTGGTTCCCACAAGTTTCACAGTGCCGGCAACAACAGCTTCAGGGCGCTCAGTGTTCTGGCGCATGACTAGGACCGGCTTACCCAGAGCCGGCGCTTCCTCCTGGACTCCGCCGGAATCAGTCAGAATGATGGTTGCACGGTCAAGCAGCTTGGTGAACTGATCGTACGGAAGCGGATCCGTGATGAGAACATTGGGCAAAGACTCGACTTCCGGAAGCACAGCTTCACGAACCTTCGGGTTCAGGTGCAGCGGCAGGACAAAGTTGATGTCCGAGTAATTCTCCGCAAGGTCCTTGACCGCGCCGCCGATTTCCTTCATCGCTTCAAGGTTCTCGCGGCGGTGGGTGGTGACCACAACCAGACGCTTGTCGGATTCAGCCACTGCTTGTAGGGCAGGATCCTCAAACGCGGTATCCCAGCTGGCTGCCTCTAGGAGAGCATCAATGACAGTATTGCCTGTAACCGCAATGTCCTTGGAGCGCACGTTCTCGCGGCGCAGGTTTTCCATCGAGCCTGCCGTCGGAGCAAGGTGTAGCTCGGCTACTTGACCAATCAGCTTACGGTTGGCCTCCTCTGGGAACGGAGAGTGAATGTCGCCGGTGCGCAGACCCGCTTCGAGGTGGACGATCTTCACGCCGCGGTGGAAACCAGCAAGTGCTGCAGTCATTGCAGTCGAGGTATCGCCCTGGGAAATAATGACATCAGGCTGCTCCGCATCAATGATCTCGTCAAGCCCTATGAGTGCACGAGAGACAATCTCATTGAGTCCTTGGCCGGGCTTCATGAGGTGAAGGTCCAGCTTTGGTTCAATACCAAACATGCTGTTGACCTGCTCCAGCATTTCCTTGTGCTGGCCGGTGGAGACGGCTACGGATTCAAAACGCTCGTCCTTCTCCAGCGCCTTGATGACCGGTGCTACCTTGATGGCCTCAGGGCGGGTTCCGTACACGGTCATAATCTTTGGCTTAGACATCGACTTCCTTCGTTTTTACCGGGAGAGAATCTCTATGGGAGTCTACAGCGCTTATGCTTCGCGCACATGGCTCGGCATCGAGAAGGTGAGCGCTAGTCCTCGCTCACGGTGACTTCGCGCGGCTCTTCAAGCCCGGCAGTACGGGGCTCAGCTGTCGCCACGCTGGCGGTGAGCAGCGCTGACATCGCTACGGCTGCCGATGCCGCATACGTATGCTTAGAAGTCTTCACAGGTATTAAGTTAACTGAAGCGAATGCCTTATGGGAAGAGTTCGCGTCATATCTATTCCCTATCGATCCCTATTCCCCGTCACTGCAAGCTCCACTGCCCCACCGCCACCTGCCCAAGACCGCTGAGGCAGGTAGGCTATTCATGAGAATTGCACGTTGCCCGTACGTTGTACGCAAATGCCGGCCACTGCGCCGGCTTGAAGTTAAGGGGATGACTAGTTTCCAATGATCCAATTTGTTGTGGGTGCTGCCGCCGGATACGTCTTTGGAACCAAGGCTGGGCGTAAGCGCTATCACCAAATTAAGGGCGCCTACGAGAAGGCCGTCAACTCCCCCGCTACTAAGGCCGCGGTGCGCTCCGCGCGCAAGGCTGTGGCCAACCGTTTGGACCCAGAACCGCGAATGCGAGAGCTTAAGGACTACAACAAGGGGCGCCGAGGCAAGCGTGGCACCAAAGGTGCCACGGATGGGGGGCAGCCGGATCGGATTTACGAACCGGACGAAGATTAAAACGCTGATTAGCGCACGCCGCGGAAAGCGCGATCATTGAGCTCGCGGCGGGCCTGCTCGAGGGCGACGAGGTCGGCGAAGAGTGAGTTGTAAGACTCTTCATCGTCGGAGGGGCGCATGCGGCCTAGTTGGGCTTTGAGTTGGGCTACTTGGTCGCCCACGCGGGCCTCTTGGAGGCGGGAGAGCACGGAATCGGCGTAGGCCTCAAGGTCGTTGTCGGGGTTGCCGGTCTCCCCTAGCTTGATGGGTTCCACGGCGAGCTCAGAAACGAAGTTGCGGGCTATGAGATCCGGCATCTCACCCGCCACGGCGGCTAGCCATTCCACACCGGGTTGCTCAGCACCGGCGGTGACACCGCCGAGAGTGGAGATAGCGCGACGGATAGTGCGGTAGGCCTCGTTGGAGTAGGCATCCTCCGTAATGCCGTCGAAGTAGCTGCCGGCAATCTGCGGGTACTGCAAGGCCAGCTTGAGGGCCTCGCGTTGCGGCCACAGGTGTGGCTCGCGGGGGCCAGGGATGTGCATGACGGGGGCATTGGACTGCGCGGGCGCAGAGGAGGTTTCCTCCAGGGAGGCAAAGCGCGGGCGCTGTTCCTTCTTCGGCTTGCGGGCCTCTTGGCGTACTTGGTGGAGTACTTCCTCCGGGTCGGGCCAGCCCACCCAGCCGGCTAGGCGGCGGGCGTATTCGCGTTGCAGGGGCTCATCGCGGATCTGGGCCACCACGGGCACGGCACGGCGTAGGGCTTGGAGGCGGCCTTCGGCCGAGTCGATGCTGAAATCTGAGATGACGGAGCGGATGACGAACTCAAACATGGGGATGCGGTCCGCCACCAAGTCACGCACGGCAGCGTCACCACGCTCAAGGCGCAGATCGCAGGGATCCATGCCATCCGGGGCCACAGAGACAAAGGACTGGCCGGTGAACTTCTGCTCGCCCTCGAAGGCGCGCATGGCGGCCTTCTGGCCAGCCTCGTCACCGTCGAAGGTATAGATGAGCTCGCCGTGGAAGTAGGAATCATCGAGCATGAGGCGGCGCAGCACCTGCAAGTGGTCCGCGCCGAAGGCGGTGCCACAGGAAGCCACGGCAGTTTTCACGCCCGCAGCGTACATGGCCATAACGTCCGTATAGCCCTCCACCACCACGGCCTGGTGCTGCTCGGCGATGTTGCGCTTGGCCAAATCCAGGCCGAAGAGCACCTTGGACTTGTGATAGAGCATGGTTTCAGGCGTGTTCATGTACTTACCCAGCTTGTCGTCGTCGAAAAGCTTGCGTGCGCCAAAACCGATGACGTTGCCGGATAGGTCCTTGATGGGCCACAGCAAGCGCCGGTGGAAGCGATCGATGGGGCCGCGCTTGCCCATCTTGGAAATGCCGGCGGCTTCGAGCTCCTCAAAAGAAAAGCCCATGCGCAGCAGGTGCTTGGTGGCGGTATCCCAGCCCTCCGGGGCATAGCCGCATTCAAACTCGTAGATGATTTCCTTGGAAAAACCGCGGTCCAAGAGGAACTCGCGTCCGGCGGCGGCCTGCGGGGTTTCCAGCTGCTGGCGGTAGAACTCGTGCGCGGCCTTGTTGGCGGCAATAAGGCGGCGGCGGGTGCCGGGCTTTTCATCGCGGGCACCGGTGGAGCCACCTTGGTAATTGATGTGGTAGCCAATCTTCTGGGCCACGGCCTCAACGGCCTCTGGGAAGGATACCTGTTCCATCTCCATGAGGAAGCTGAAGACATCCCCGCCCTTGCCGGTGGAGAAGCAGTGATAATAGCCGCGCTGCGGGCGCACGTGAAAAGACGGGGTTTTCTCATCCTTGAAAGGGCTCAAGCCCTTCAAAGAGTCATAACCAGCGGGTTTGAGCTGAACGTACTCGCCCACGATTTCATCAATAGGCGCGCGTTCACGGATAGCTTGGATGTCGCTGTCCGGAATTCTGCCTCGTGCCATGCGTACAGACTACCCCGCCTATAGGACACACAGGTACCCACGGCTGGGTGGAGCCAGGCCACCTAGTCCCACATCCGCAAACACCCTGCGGTGGGGATTGCGAAAAGGCCTGCTCCGGATTTCTGTTTCAGGCCTTATAGCTGCAATGATGGGGGCCATGTCCCAATCCTCCCCCTCCAAAAAATCGCTACCGGCCCTCATCGGCGGCGCGGTTCTGGTCCTCGTCGCGGGCTACTTCGGTATTGACCTTGGTAGCTCCAGCGATGGTGCGGACCAGAAGGCAGCGCCGTCTTCCGCTGCGGCGGGTGCATCCTCTGCAGCTGGTGGGGCTAAGGGGGACGCCGCAAAGCAGGGCGAGTCAGGCCTGCCCACCTGCGCCATGGATTCCCTGCCGCAGGAGGCCCACGAGACCGCCGAGGACATCCTGGCCGGCGGGCCCTATGACTATCCGGATAATGACAACGTGCGTTTCGGAAACTATGAGGGCGTGCTGCCGCAGCAGGCGAAGAACTACTATCGCGAATACACCGTGGAAACACCGGGGATTGGGCACCGCGGGGCCAAGCGCATCGTCACCGGCGGCGGCAGTGAAACCGACCCGGATGTCTGGTACTACACCGATGACCACTACGAAAGCTTCTGCAGTATCCCGGACGCGGAGGACTAAGGCATGCAACGCATTCTCATTACTGAACCCATCCGCACGCGCGAGGACTTCTATGGTGCGCTCGGGCGCCTGCGCGGTTGCACCTCCGGCGCGCCGCGCAACCTTGATGCACTAGCGGATTTCCTCCGCGAGCAGCACATCGTGGCGATCATCGCTGCGGACTTCGACCTGGTGGAAGAAGACCTGGCCCCTATCAGCATGGTGCTGAAGGACCAGGGTGTCGCGCTCGTGCGCTAGTTAGCTGCTCGTGAGGGGGTGTCCTGACCGCGGTGGCGGCCAGGCGCGTGGTGGCCTGCTGGGGGCTTAGAGGCCGAGGGCGCGCTTGATGGTGTCGCGGACCTCTGGGGCGAGGTAGTTCAACAGACCGGCGATGACCGCGGTGGCGCCTGCGGCGCCGAAGAGGGCGCCGAGGATGGCGGGGAGGACGCTTCCGCGGCTCGAGCTGTTGCTCGAGTGGTCGCTCGAGCCACTGGAGCCGTCGTGGTTAGAGCTGCTGCTGTCGCTGCTGGAGCCGGTGTTGTCGCCCTGGTTGCCGGCGGTGACTTCCACGACGCGGGAGGCCAAGGCCTGGTTGCCGGCGGAGTCCGTGACGGCGTAGGTGACGGAGTACACGCCCGGCTTGGCGGTGTCGATGTTGCCCACGACCTTCACCTTGTCGGTGAGGTCACCGTCCTTATCGTCCTTGGCGGTCACGCCCTCAAGCAGGTTGGCTTCGGTGCCCTTGGTGATGGTGAGCTTGTCGCTGGGGACGGTGAGCTCAGGGGCTTTATTATCCTTCTCCTTTTCCTGCTCCTGCGCGGTGAAGACGCCGAACTGGCGCACGATGCCGGGCTTGACGCCGTCTTTCGATGTTTCCTCCGAGGAAACATCGGCGGAGGTGGCGTACCAGCCATAGGCTTCGCCAGCCTTGACGTCCTTGTAGGTCACGCTGGCGGGCCAACCGGACTTGGCGGTGTCTTTGCCAATTTCCTTGCCGGTATCGGTCAAGGCGAGCATGGAGTTCGTCGCAAAGCTGGTCTTGCGGGTCTGGAATTGGATCGGAATACGGAACTCGTCCTCGTGGCCGTTGTAGCGCTGGCGGTCGTCGTACTCGGTGGCATTGTGGTCGTCGAGAAGCGGCGAATAGGTATCCACGATCATCTCTGAATTCGTCAGATCGAATTGCAGGAGGCGCAGGTAGCTGGAACCAAAGCGCAGGCCGGTGTCGCCGTCATAGTCGCCGATCTCCGTCAGGCCCAGCTCATCGGAACCGACCTCGTAGAACTGGTAGTCCGCGAGAAGCTCCACCACGTGGTTGTTGGTGTGGCCAACGTCCTTGCGCGTGACAATGGATACGCCGTGCTCGTGACCGGCCAGCACAAGCGCCACGTTGGGGTTCTTCTGGATGACGTTCTCATAGACCATCACGCCATCGTGAGAGAAGTCCGAGCCGCGGCCATCCGGGCTCGCGGAAGGCTTGAGGTAGGCGTGGGTCAGCAGAATGGCGTTGCGGTCGGAGTACTGCTTGAGCACCTTATCGGCCCAGGCTGCTTCCTCCTCAGTGACGTCATAGCCCAGGTGCAGGGCGATGAAATCCATGCCATTGGTGGAGAACAGGTCATAGTGGTTGTCGTTATCGCCCTCAGCATAGGGGTGGTAGGAAGCATCCTGCTCAGCCCACTTACCCTTGCCCTGCTGGGCCTCGTAGCGCTCCGGACCGAAGTACTCGTTGTAGAGGTTGCCGGCGCCGACATCCGCGCCGCTTTGGTTGTCGTGGTTGCCGGGCAGCACGCCGTTGACCACGCCGGCGTCCTCCAGAATCTTCTGGGCGTTGGAGGCTACCTCGAATTCCTTCTTGGCATTGGGGCGGTCGTTGTCCTTGCCAATCCAGTTTTCGATGATGTCGCCGGTGTGCGCGGAGTAGGCGATCTTGCGCTCGTCGGCGTTATCGGCAATCCATTGGGTGGCCGCGGTGTAGCTTTCTTCCCACTTCTTGCGCTCCTCGGCGGTGGCCTTTTCTACCGCGCCTTCGGAGAGGTACTGGGTATCGGTGTGGTGGGCGATGGAAAAGTCATAGTCGCTGGTGTCGGCGAACTGCTCGTTGACGGGCTCGTTGAGGTCATCGGCAAAGACGTCGTAGCCCACCAGCATGGTGTGGATGGTGTCACCGTCGACGAAATCTTGGTTGGCTTGCGCGCTAAGGCTTACTTGAGCGTCGGCTGCGCCGCGGGTTTCTGCCAACTTCTCCCAGCTATTGGTTGTGGTGTTCCAAGCCATGAGGCGCACCGAGCGCTTGGGGTCCACGGTGCCGGACCAGGCGATGTCGTGGGCCTTCTTCTCAGCGTCCTTGAGCTTCAGGTCAAAGCGCTGGAAAGGCATGTGCTCCGTGGAGCTGGTCTCCTGAGCATCCTCGTTGTCCGGGTTGAGGGCCTTGTCGAAGTCCTCGCCGTCTTCATACTTAAAGTCCAGGCTCTCCGGGATATCCGTGAAGGTGCCTTGGAAGCCCTTCTCCGCTACAGCCACATCGGCTTCAGTGAAAGTGGTCTCCACGTCCCCACCGCTCGGGTTATCGGCGCGAGCGGAGATCGTGATGCCCTCGCCGCTCGGCGTGGAGTCGGTGCCAGCGGCCCCCGGGAGGTTGCCGGAGGTGAAATCGATGGTTTGGGAGATGGGGTTGCCAAAGACATCGCGGCCCTCGGCCTGGATGGAGTGGTTTCCTTCCTTGAGGCCAGCTCCGATTTCTTGCCCCAGCTCGATGTCCTCGCCGTCCAGGGTGTAGGTGAGCTCGCGGGAGATGAGGGCATCGTTGTTGAACTGGACGTCGAAAGTCACCGGGCCCGTCAGGTGCTGACCCGCGCTCGGGGTGGAGCCGGTGATCTCCGCCTTCTTATCGGTGCTCAGGTTGGAGTCCTCGTAGAGGGCGGAAACCTCTTCTTCGCCCAGCGGATCGGAGAAGATGCGGGCCTCGCTGACCACGGCATCGGAGTAGAACTGGGCGGCGTTATCCCGGCCGGAATCCGCGCCGATCATCACGGCGGTGGAATTGGACTTGGGCTTGGTCACCTCGCCGTTGATCTCGGTGTTCTCAGCCACCTTGGCGCCGTTGACGTAGAGCTCGCTCTTGTTTCCGTCATAGACGCCGACCGCGTGGTACCACTGGCCCGGCTCCACCTGCTGCTGGGCCTTCTTGTAGCCATCGCTGCCGTTGACGGTGAAGGTCAGCTGGTCGCCGTAGATGACCATGGCCCAGCCGCCGGCTTCCTTGTTGGCGCAGAGGCTCTTTTCGTTGCCGTCGAAGTCCCCGTCATAGCGGAAAACGCACTCGACGGTGAAGCCGTCCTTGATCTGGTCAAACTTATCCCCGATGTCGAAGCCGACGGCATCCCTGCGGCCATCGAAGTGGGCCACGGGGCGCTCAAGCACGCTGTCTTGCTCCACGGTGGGCTCGCCGATCTTCAGCGGCTCGGCATCGGAGGCGGAGTTGCTGATGACCCCGTTCTCAAAGGAGAGATCCAGGATGTCTGCCTGGGGCAGGTCCTGGGCGGAGGCGAGTGCTGGAGAGACGAGGCTGGAGCTAACGAGGCTGATAGAGGCAATGAGCGCGGCTTTATGCAGCTTTTTCTGAGACATAAAAATTCCTTGACAGTTAACGCAAATGAAGAGACTTCCGCTGCGGGCAGGCTTCAAAGGGGGCCTGGCGGCAGGCGGACCTGCCTGAGGTTAGGTGGCCGTTTTTAAGAAGAGTTGTCAGCTATGTAACGCCCAAGTGAATGGTGTTCAACTATCGGGTGACAGGCGTCTCTTGGGATGCTGTGCCGTTGTGTAGGGCACGGCGCTGCTGGGCTTGGTGCTGGTCTGCTGCTGACTGGTTGCCGGCTAGCTGAGGAAGCCGAAAAGGTCAGCGCTGCGCTGCGCCAGGCGCTCCAGGCGGGATTCCGTCATGGAGGCGATCTGGTCGATGATAGCGCGGTCGCGCTCCAGGTCGGTGTCTGCTTGCTTCCACCACAAGGCGAAGGTGGCGTCCAGCGAGCCCGGCGCGCCGGCCACCAGGTAGTCGTAGACGCGGTAGATGCGCTCGCGCTGGCGGTCCTGGCGGGCTAAGTGGGCGGGCTCGTCCATGACGTAGAGCACGGCGATGGTCTTGAGCAGGGTTACCTCCGCCACCGCACCCGGAGGGACGGCGAGGTCGCCGTGCATGCGGCCAAGCGGGCCGTCGTTAGCCGCCAGCGTAGCGGAGACGGTAGCGCCCACATAGCGGCCGACGAGCTCGGAGGTCATCTTCTTCAAGTTGGCATAGGAGCGCAAGGAGTAATCGAAGTTGCCGATGGCATTGATGACATCCAGCTGGCGCAGGCGGTCGGCGGCCTCAAGGAGTTCGTCGGCGGTACCGCCGAAGGCCTTCGCGCCCTTGTCCGCGAGGTTGGCCAGCTCCACCAGATCCCACAGCACGCCCAAAGAGATGCGGCGGGAGATGATGCCGTCTTCGACGTCATGGACGGAATAAGCGATGTCATCCGACCAGTCCATGACCTGGGCCTCCATGGACTTGCGCTGGTCGGCGTGGCCTTGGCGCAGCCACTCTAGGACGTCTATGTCTTCGTCGTAGGCGCCGTACTTGCGGTTGGTCGTGCCATCCGGGTTGGTCTTGGTCCAGGGGTATTTGCAGGCGGCATCCAGGGAGGCGCGGGTGAGGTTAAGGCCATAGCTGCGCGGGCCCGCCGGGGTATCCAGAACCACCTTGGGCTCCAGCTTGGTCAGGATGCGCAGGGTCTGGGCGTTGCCCTCGAAGCCGCCGAGGGCAACCTCGTTAAGCGCGTTCTCGCCGTTGTGGCCGTAGGGCGGGTGGCCGATGTCATGGGTTAGCCCCGCCATATCGCACAGGTCCGGGTCCAGGCCTAAGCCGGCGCCGATGCTGCGGGCGATCTGGCTGACCTCCAGGGAGTGCGTTAGCCGAGTGCGCGGGGTATCGCCATCGCGCGGGCCCACCACCTGGGTCTTATCCGCCAGGCGGCGCAGGGCCGCAGAGTGCAGGACGCGGGCGCGGTCCCGGGAGAAGGCACCGCGGTGCTCCTCGGATTTGAGCAGGGCCGAGCCTTTGGGGGACTCGGAGGCGAGGCGGGCGAGGTCTTCTGCGCGATAGGAATAGCTCACGGGTTTTAAGTCTAGGCGGAGTCCTGGCCATCCTGGGTCTGCCTCGCGCCAATGACGCGGTGGCGCAGAGCCTGGTTGGGGCGGATGAAGCGCTCGATGCGGTAGAAGGCCGCGCGCACGCCTTCGGTGCGCTTCTCCCCCAGCAGGGTGCGCAGGCCCAGGTAGGCCAGGCCGCCGGTCTCGTGGGCTAGGTAGCGCCACCACGGGATGGAGAAACGCGGGGAAGGATAATAGGGCGTGCCCAGCACCGTGGCATCAATTCCCTCTTGGCGGGCGATGAGGAAGGTACGCAGGCGGTGGAGCGGATCGGTGATGATGACGGCCTCTCTCACACCCAGCTTGTCGCGGGCAGCGGCCAGCTCACTGCGGGTGTCCAGGCCTTCTTCGAGGGCGGTGACGTTGAGGGGTGCGTCGTCAAGCAAGGCCCGTGCCACCCCAGCTTCGGTGAACCTATCGCCGGGCAGCTTCCCGCCCACGGTGATGATGGGCAGGTCGTGCGCGGCGGCGTACTCGGCGGCGAAGCGCACGCGGCCGCGAAGGATGCGGGAGGGGCGCCCATCGTACTGTGCGGCGCCGAGGACAATAACGTACTTCACTGCCTGACCACTTTAGCGCTGAGTGGGAAGGTATCGTGGTGCGCATGACTACTGCTGCTCGTTTTGGTCGCGCCGCCCTTGCTGCCCTCGTGCTGGGGTTGGCCACTGCTAGCCCTGCCCTGGCCGCGGACTTCGTTGTTGCCGCGCCGGAGGCGGCCTCGCTCACGGATAAGGTGACGGATGAGGCGGGGGTGCTCTCGGATTCGGAAAAGGCCGAGTTGGAGGACAAGATTAGCGCGCTGCAGCAGGAGAACCACGTGGTGATCTTCGTGGTCTTTGCGTCCTCGCTGCCGGAGGGTGCGGAAAGCTATGCGGACAGCATTGTGAAGTCTAAGGGCCCGAATTCTGCGGCCTATGTGGTGGGCGTGGATGATTCCACCGTGGGCGTGCAGACGGGCAATGACTGGCCGCGCGGGCGCCTGGATGTGATGTATGAGGCGGCCTACGCCAAGCTTGCCGACGGCCGCCAGTTCGGCGCTTCCGCACTCGCGCTTGTCGACGCTGCCGCTTCCGGTTCTTCTTCCTCTTCTGGGGCTTCTGCTGCTTCTGATTCCGATGGTTCTGGTGGTTTGTGGCTGGCTGGCGGCGCCGGCGCGCTGGCTTTGGCGGGTGGCGGAATTGTGGTGGCGAGCCGGCGCAAGACCAAGAAGGACTCGGCGGCCACGCTCGAATCCGCGCGCCAGATTGAGCCGGGTAATACCGCACAGCTCGACCGCTTGGATATGGCGACTTTGGAGAAGCTGGCCCAAGAGGAATTGGTCTCCACGGATGAATCGATCCGCCGCGGCAAGGAGGAGCTGGATATTGCGGTGGCTGAGTTCGGCCCTGAGCGCACCCGCCCGTTCACGCGCGCGATGAACCACTCCACGCTGACGTTGCAGAAGGCTTTCCAGTTGCAGCAGAAGTTTCAGGACAACCTGCCGGAATCGACAGCGGAGCGCCGCCAGATGCTGGTGGAGATTATCTCCTCCTGCGGGCAGGCCGATGATGCGCTGGATGAGCAGGCTGCCGACTTTGCCAAGATGCGCGATTTGCTCATCAACGCCGGCTCCAAGCTCGATGAATTGACCCAGCGCACGGTGGACTTGCGCGGGCGCCTGCCGCAGGCGCGCACGACGCTGTCCACTCTCAGCGGCTCTTATTCCGAGGAGGTACTGTCCTCCATTGCGGATAACCCGGAGATGGCGGAGGTCTCACTCACCGAGGCCGAGAAGCTGCTGTCGCGCGGCAGGGACCTGCAGTCCCAGCCGGCCGGGCAGCAGGGCCCCTTGGTGGGCTATATTCGCGATGCCGAGCATGCGCTGGAGGTCTCCGACCGCCTGCTGAATGGCGTGGAGAATGCGGAGAATTCGATTACTGCGGCTCGCGATAACCTGCCGGCGCTCATCGATGAGGTCGAGGAAGAAATCGCCGAAGCACAGCACCTTGAGCAGCGCGGCAAGGCCCAGGACTCCCCGGCGGATTGGTCCGCGCTGGAGTCACTGCTCGCGGAGGCTCGTGAGGCGCTCAGCGCGGCTCGCCAGCACGGAAAGGCAGACCCGCTGGGCCAGTACACAGCACTGACGGCTCTGGATAGCAAACTGGATGAGCAGCTCGATACCGTGCGCGAGACCAACGCCACCCGCGAGCGCCAGATTGCGCTTTACCGCCAGCAGATTGCGGCGGCCGAGTCCTCCATCCAGGCAGCTGAAGACCTGCTGTCCTCGCGTGGCCGCGTGGTGGGCCCCGATGCCCGCGTCGCGCTTGCCGATGCCACCCGCCTCTTCGCCCAAGCCCAAAACTCCGCCTCCAAGGACTTGCGCGCGGCGCTCAACTATTCCCGCGATGCCGCTTCTGCTGCGCAGACGTCGCTCAATCGCGCGAAGGAAGACCTGGAGGCTTACCGCCGCCAGGAGCAGCGCCGCCAGGCCACCGATGCCGCGGGCAACATCTTGACCGGCATGGTTATCGGCCAGATTCTCGGCGGAGGCTCCAGCGGCCACCGCGGTGGTGGCTTCGGTGGCGGTTTCGGCGGCGGCTTCTCCGGTGGCGGTGGTTTCGGCGGCGGTGGCTTCTCGGGCGGCGGCGGTGGAGGCGGCTTCCGCGGCGGCTCCTTCTAGCCGCCCCTACTTCCCCTTTCCGCGCCTAGGCCTCGAAGCCCGCGGCCCACACCCGGCATCTCATAACCGGGGCGGCCCCATAAGGCATCTCGCAAAAGGCGCCTTGCAAAAGGCATCTTCTAGAAGGAATTTTTACAGCTAAAAACGCCTTTTGCACCCTCTACATGGCGTTTTCAGCCCCAAAGACGCCTTTTGACAGACGCCATTTGTCAGATGCCTTCTGTCGGATGCCGTCCGCGAGATGCCTTCGGCCGGTTTTCCTGTACACGCATCCGGCGATTGGACCGCGTCTCGGTAGCCGGCCAATCAGTTCCTCGGATACGGGGTGGTGCACATACACGGTAGGCGTAGACCGGTCATGCACATGGTTCTCGTCAAAAGGCTTCTCTCAAAAGGTTGCAGTCAAACGGTTTACCTGGGGGCAAGTAAACCTTTTACACCGAGCTAGATGGTTCGTTTGGGGGCAAACAAACCTTATGACTGCAACCATCTGACGCGAGCCCTCTACCGGCATACCAAGCCGAGCAAGGAAGCTAGAAGAGCTCCCCTTTTAATGAAATCACCCAAGTTTCCACGCCAGTTCTGACTATATCGCGGAAGGTGGGTTAGGCGCGAAGGGGGCGGGTGGAGCCGTCGAGAAGCAGGCAACAGTAGCTGATGAAGACGACGTCGGTGAGGGGGAGCTCGCCCACCGCGACTTCGAGGCCGCGGCCCCGCGGAGTGGTGCGAGCGACCTCGGTGGCGGTGCCCGACGTGGCGGAGTCTGGGATAGCGAGAATACGGCGCTGCCGGCGGAATGGATTCGTGCGCTCAAGCAAGTACTCGCGGCCCTGACAGAGCGCGCGCAGCTTATTCACCGTAAAGCTGGCCTGCTCCGCGGAAAAGTCGGCCCCGCGCACGGTGAAGCGGCGCGCGCCCGGGGTGTGTTCGAAGGCGATGGTAGTGCCCGTGCCGGGCAGCAGCAGGCCCGTCGGAGTCACGCGGGCGATGACCTCGCCAGCATCATCCACCAGCGCCTCATCGCGCCACACCCAGCGCTGCATCAGAGAAGCACCGCGATGATGGCGACGATGGTCATCAGCAGCAGCGTCGCGATGATCGGGATCGCGGTCTTCTGCGTCCGCGCCTCCAAAATGACACGCGTAAACCAGCTCAGGGCAGCAATCTCCGAGTGGCTGAGGTCATCGGAATCATCGCTGTCCTCGCCTTCGAACTCGAGGATGGCCTTGCGTACGCCAGAGTTCTTGGAGGAAAATTGCGCGATTTTAAGGCCGTCGTGGTCTTCAACAATCCAGTCGCCGCCGGCCTCGTTGATGAAGGCAAAGGTGCGCCCATCCAGCGAGGCCTCCAAACGCTTATCGCGCTTGGGGTTGCCCGCCAGGCGGTAAACGCGGTCATCTTCCAAGGTCACCGACGCGCCCAAGTCATCGAGGCCCAAGCGCCAGTGCTCGCCTTCCACATCTGCCGAGCGTTCCTGGAACATGCCCAACGACGCCGGTCCCTTCCCCACGAGGAGGACCGGGTTCTGGCGGTCGCTGCGGTCCCAGCTGGTGTAGTGCATTAGCAGCCAACCAGGCGAGCGGCCAGGTAAGCCTCAAGCTCGTCGAGCTTGACGCGCTCCTGTTCCATGGAGTCACGCTCACGCACGGTGACCGCGTTGTCCTCGAGGGTGTCGAAGTCATAGGTCACGCAGAACGGAGTACCAATCTCATCCTGGCGGCGGTAGCGGCGGCCGATGGCACCAGAGACGTCGAACTCTACGTTCCAGTTAGCGCGCAGCTTGTTGGCCAGCTCGCGGGCCGGGGTGGACAGCTCTTCCTTCTTCGACAGCGGCAGCACGGCCACCTTGACCGGAGCCAGGCGGCGGTCCAGGCGCAGCACCACGCGCTTATCGGTACCGCCCTTGGCGTTCGGGGCTTCCTCTTCGTCGTAGGCGTCGATAAGGAAGGCCATCATGGCGCGGCCCAGGCCGGCAGCCGGCTCGATGACGTACGGAGTCCAGCGCTCGCCCGCCTCCTGGTCAAAGTAGGACAGGTCCTCGCCCGAGCCCTTGGTGTGCACGGAGAGGTCGTAGTCCGTACGGTTGGCCACGCCCTCCAGCTCGCCCCACTTGGAGCCCTTCAAGTTATAGGCATACTCCACGTCGACGGTGCGCTTGGAGTAGTGGGACAGCTTCTCCTGCGGGTGCTCGTAGAGGCGCAGGTTCTCCTTCTTGATACCGAGGTCGATGTACCAGTTGAAGCGGTCATCGATCCAGTACTGGTGCCACTCTTCGTCCTCGCCCGGTTTGACGAAGAACTCCATCTCCATCTGCTCGAACTCGCGGGTGCGGAAAATGAAGTTACCCGGGGTGATCTCGTTACGGAAGGACTTACCAATGTTGGCGATGCCGAACGGCGGCTTCATACGTGCCGAGGTCATCACGTTCTTGAAGTTCACGAAGATGCCCTGCGCGGTCTCCGGGCGCAGGTAGTGCAGACCCTGCTCATCATCGACCGGACCCAGGAAAGTCTTGAGCAGGCCGGAGAAAGCCTTCGGCTCGGTCCAGTCACCCGGCTGGCCGGTCTCCGGATCATTAATATCCGCAAGGCCGTTGGCCGGCTCATGGCCGTGCTTTTCCTCATAAGCCTCAATCAGGTGGTCGGCGCGGTAGCGCTTACCGGTGTGCTTGGACTCCACCAGCGGGTCGGTGAAGACCTCAACGTGGCCGGAGGACACCCACACCTGGCGCGGCTGGATCACAGAAGTATCGACACCCACGACGTCATCGCGGGACTGCACCATGTGGCGCCACCACTGGCGCTTGATGTTTTCCTTGAGCTCGACGCCAAGCGGGCCGTAGTCCCACGCAGAGCGGGAACCGCCATAAATCTCACCTGCCTGGTAGACCAAGCCGCGGCGCTTACACAGGCTGACGACGGTATCAATGACGGATGCCATAGCTAATGGGACTCCTCTGGTAGGGGACAGTCTTTTATACAGTGCGGCCTAGTCTAGCGTGCCCCCAATCACCGCGTGCCTTCACCCCGAAAGTGTGGTGCATTTTATACACATTTCCGCATTCTTCGGCTATAGTACCGATAGCTCTCTTTTTAACTCTCCACCGATAGAAATGACTGAAGGTGAATGGCGTGACCAACACCCAGACTGACACCCCTCCCCTCGATCTGGCGGCGGCTGCCTCCGTCATTAGCGCTTTGGATTCACCGTTGCGCATCGACATCATCCAGCGCCTGGCCGAGCGCGATCACTACGTCCACGAACTGGTCTCCGCGACCGGCAAATCGCAGCCACTTATTAGTCAGCACCTGCGGGTTTTGAAGCGCGCAAACATCGTCGACAGCGAGCGCACCGGCCGCGAAGTCCGTTACTCTCTGGTGGCCCCTAAGGTGCTGCCTTTGCTTCGCGACGCCTCACTGGCCACCTCTTAATGGAAGTGTGTTGATAAACTAAGCCACATGGCCATCCACGACAGTATTCCTAAACTCGGCGCTCGCAATACCCGCCAGCGCACCGCCGTCGTTGAGGTCCTGCGCAGTCTCGATAAGTTCGTCTCTGCCAAGGACATTCACCAGGCGCTTCTCGACGGTAACCAGAAAGTCGGCCTCACCACCGTCTATCGCACGCTCCAATCACTCTCGGAGATTGAAGCTGTTGACGCGCTCCACATGCCCTCCGGCGAGACCCTCTACCGCCATTGCGAGAGCGATGCGCACCACCACCACTTGGTGTGCACCAAATGCGGCCGCACCGAAGAAATCGATGGCGGCCCGATTGAAGAGTGGGCCTCCTCGGTAGCCAAGGAGCACGACTTCGAGCTCACCGGGCACGATGCCGAAATCTTCGGCATCTGCGCCGAGTGCCGCGCGGCGTCTTAGACACGCCACTTTTCCTGCCACATCGAGGATATCTTCATCCCCCTGACAGCACTACACAGCTCGCGCGCTACTTGACGCCGCCGAAGCGGCGGTCGCGCCGCGCGTACTCCTCCACCGCGGCGAACAAGTCTTCCGGAGTGAAATCCGGGAAGAGCTTGTCTTGGTAAATCATCTCTGCGTAAGCCGACTGCCACAGCAGGAAGTTGGAGGTGCGCTTCTCGCCGGAGGGGCGCAAGAACAAATCCACGTCCGGCATATCGGGGTCATACAACACCGAGCTGACCGTCTTCTCATTGATGGAGCGCGGGTCAAGCTCGCCGCGGGAGACTTGCTCCGCGAGTTTCCGGATACCGTCGACAAGCTCGGCGCGACCACCGTAATTCACGCACATCACCAGGGTCATCTTGGTGTTGTCCTTAGTCAGCTCCTCTGCGGCCTCAAGCTCCTTGATCACAGAGCGCCACAGGCGCGGGCGGCGGCCGGCCCAGACCACGCGCACTCCCCTCTCGTTGAGCCAATGACGCTGGCGGCGCAGCACGTCGCGGTTAAAGCCCATGAGGAAGCGGACTTCCTCCGCGCTGCGGCGCCAATTCTCGGTGGAGAAGGCATAGGCGGAAAGATAAGGAACACCGAGGGAGAGGCAGGCATCGACGACGTCGAGAAGCACTGCTTCCCCGCGACGGTGTCCTTCGGTGCGCTTCATGCCGCGCTCCTCTGCCCAGCGGCCGTTGCCGTCCATGACCAGCGCGATGTGGCGCGGCAGGAACTCCTGCGGGATAGCGGGCGGATGAAGAACTCGGTTCGGGTCAGGCGTAATCACGGGTTACAGTCTACTGTTCCATGATCCCCAACGCGCCAACGCTTCGCTCAAGATGCCATTGCAGGTGCGCGCGGGTGAGGCGATGGGCCTCTTGGGCTTGGGCGTTCGTTGGTTGGCTGGGGTGGTCATGGGCGATGAGCCACATGTGGTGCAGGGTTTCTGGGTCTACCTCGGCGGCGCCTGGTGGGCGGCATTGGTGGCAGGCGGCCCCGCCCACGGCTGGGTGGAAGGCGTGGTGCGGGCCGGGTCTTTGGCACTGGGCGCAATCGAAAAGGCTGGGAGCCCAGCCGGCGTGGGACATGGCTTTGAGAAGGAAGGCATCGAGAAGCATGAGCGGATCGCCGTGCTGAAGCTTGTCGAGGACATCGACGCAGGCCTCATAGAGGTAGGGATCGCCGGGGGCATCAGCGGCGGCGAGGCGCTCGGCGGATTCGAGGGCAGCACACGCAGCGGTATAGCGCTCGTAGTCCTCGATGATGCGCGCGCCGAAGTAATCCACGGTATCGGCCTGGGAAATGGTGTAGAGGTTACGCCCGGGATAAAGCTGAACGTCGAGGTTAACGAAGAGCTGCAGGCGCGAGCCGAAGCGCGACTTGGCGCGGCGCACTCCCTTGGCCACCCCGCGCACGAGGCCGTGGTGGCGGGTCAAGAGCACGATGATGCGGTCCGCCTCGCCGAAATCATAGGAGCGGATGACAAGGGCGCGGTCGCGGAAGTTTTCGCGCATGTGGAAGTTCTCCGGCTTTTAGAAGCCCAGGCGGCCCAGCGCCTTCGGGTCCGACTGCCAATTCTTGAGCACCTTAATACGCAGGTCAAGGTAGACGTTTTGGCCAAGGAGCTGAATGATTTCCTTGCGGGCGGTACCCACGATGCGGCGGAAGCGGCGGCCGTCCTTGCCTTCGATGATGCGCTTCTGGCCGGGGCGCTCCAGGTAGAGGATGGCGTGGACGTTGAGGACGTCCGGGCGCTCCTGGCTAGGCAGAATCTCATCGACCTCGACGGCAACCGAGTGCGGCAGCTCGTATTTCAGGCCGGAGAGCGCAGACTCGCGGATCAGCTCGGCGATGCGCTTGGACTGGTCTTCGTCGGTGACGTGGTCATCGGGGTAAAACTTGGGGCCTTCGGGCAGGTGGTCCACGATGACCTGGGTCAGCTCATCCAGCTGCACGCGCTCGGTGGCGGAAACGGGGATGACCACGGCATCGGGGTTCTCTTCAGCGAGCAGCTCGTGCAGGGCGAGCAGCTGGGCGCCGACTTGGTCCTTGGACGCTTTATCCAGCTTGGTGACGATGCCGATGATGGGGGTCTTCGGCGCGACCTTGCGGACGTTCTCCAAGATCCAACGATCACCGGGGCCAATCTTTTCGTCCGCGGGGATGGTCAGGCCGATGACGTCAACGTCTGCATACGTGTCTTTAACGACTTCGTTGAGGCGCTCGCCGAGCAGAGTTCGTGGCCGGTGCAGACCGGGCGTGTCGACGAGCACGATCTGCGCATCCTCGCGGTGCACCAGGCCGCGGATGGGGTGGCGGGTGGTCTCGGGCTGGTCCGCCGTGATGGCGATCTTTTGCCCCACCAGCGCGTTGGTCAGGGTGGACTTGCCGGTGTTGGGGCGGCCGACGAAAGACACGAAGCCGGAGCGGAAGCCCTCGGGCGTGTCGGTGTACTGCGAGTAGTCGGCGGGGCTGGCTTCGCCCTCGGCTGGTAGGTCGGCGAAGGCGGCATCGAAATCAGTGCTCATATTGCCTCATATCATAACGCACGCACCGGTGGTTCCTTCGCGCTGCGCAGATGGTTCCAGTCAGACGGTTCTAGTCATAAGGTTTCCTTGCCCCCCAAACGAACCATCTAGCGACCTGCAGAAGGTTTGTTTGCCCCCCAAGAGAACCTTCTGACCCGAACCATGTGAGTAGAACCTTATGGCTGGAAACCACATCGTTGAAGGTGGGCCACGAAAGCAGCGGTGCGCGAGGGTGAGAGTTGATGGCGCGAGCGTATCCGCCGCATGGCGACTGCGAAAAAGCTTGCGCCACATGGCATCTTCCAGGAGGCATCTGTTAAAAGGCGTTTTCACGCCTAAAAACGCCTTTTGCGGCGTCCAGATGGCGTTTTTACTACCAGAGACGCCTTTTGGGAGATGCCGTTTGCCGGGCACCTTTTGCGGGACCACAGCGAAGGCTGACGGCAGGGCCACGTAAGGCCGAGACTCAGACTGGTGCGCGAGACCGCCAAGCCTCAAGCTGCAAAGGCGCGCGGGCAGCGGTCACGGATTGGCGGCTAGAGCTCCTCGACCTGGAATTGCAGCTGCGGGTGAGCGAAGGTGTCCTGCGATTCGATGAGGAGCAGCTCCTGCGAATCCGCCTCGTAGGTGTTCTGCAGCAAGTCGAAGACCGAAGAAGCCGTGCGCTTGAGCGCTTCCTTCGCATCGTGGGTTTCCACGTAGTGGCCGGTGAAAAGCGAGGCCGTGACATCGCCCGAGCCGTTGCGCTTGAACGGCAGCTTGGGGGTGGCGACTAGGAAGGCGCGCTCGCCATCAACAGCAAGCATCTCGATCTCGTCCTCGCTGGTCTCCGGGCGCTGCACCGAGGTCACCAGCACGGTCTTCGGTCCGATCTCCTGCGCGCGCTTGATCGCGGCGAGCGTTTGCTCCAAGGTGCCTACCTCAGAGTCTGTCAGGTACCCCAGCTCGAACTGGTTCGGGGTGATGATGTCCGCGACTGGAACGACCTTATCGCGCAGCAGCGGCGGGATTTCGTCGGAGACGAAGCAGCCGGACTTGGCGTTGCCCATCACCGGGTCGCAGGCATAGAGGGCCTTAGGGTTAACCGCCTTGATGCGGTTCACAGCATCCACGATGGCACCGGCGATGTCCGGACCGCCCTGGTAGCCAGACAAGATCGCATCAATGCGCGAGAAGGCGCCGCGCTTTTCGATGCCATCCACAATCGCCGTGACCTCTTCCGCCGGGATCATCGGCCCGCCCCAATCGCCGTAACCGGTGTGGTTGGAGAAGTTCACCGTGTGGATAGGCCATACCTCATGGCCAGCGCGCTGAAGAGGAAAGACTGCTGCGGAATTGCCCACGTGGCCGAAGGTGACGTGGGACTGGATGGAGAGGATGTTCATAATCCTCTATTGTGCTACGTCCCACCACACACCTCAACGATTGGCCTCATTTAAGCAAACGCACTGCCTGTGTTTGGCCGCAACAGACGCAGGCAGTGGGCCCAGCCGCATCCGGATTACAGGCCGCCGCCGGGTACTTCCTTGTCCAGCTCGGCGCGCTCGGCGGCATCTGGGAAGGCCTTCGGGCCAGAAGGCTTGGGCTGGTAGCTCACACCACGGGCCGCCAAGTCCTCATACCAGTCCGCCAGCAGCTCGTTCTGCAGGCCGAACATTTCCTTCTCTTCCGCCGCAGTGGTGTGGTCATAGCCCAGCAGGTGCAGGCAACCATGCACGGTGAGCAGAGCCAGCTCGTGGCCCAGGGAGTGGCCGGCAGCCGTAGCCTGGCGCTGGGCAAACTCCGGGCAAAGAACAATATCGCCCAGCATGGCGGGGCCGGCCTCCACCGCATCGGGGCGGCCTGCGCTAGCACCCGGGGTGAGCTCATCCATGGGGAAGCTCATCACGTCGGTCGGACCTTCCAGGTCCATCCAGCGCACGTGCAGCTCCGCGATGGTATCCAGGTCCACCGCGGTAATCGTGCACTCGGCATCCGGGTTAACGTCGAGGCGGCCGAGGGCGTAGGAGCAGACGTCGATCAGCATCTCCTCGTTGACGCCGTCATAACCGGACTCGTTAATAAACTCGATGCTCATTTCTTCTCCTCCTGCTCAGCAAAGTTATCGTAGGCCTCGACAATGCGCCCGACCAGCTGGTGGCGCACCACATCACCAGAGCCCAGCTCCGCAAAGTGAATATCCGGAACGCCCTTGAGAATGCGGCGCACCAGGCGCAGACCGGAGACCTGGCCACCGGGCAAGTCCACCTGGGAAATATCGCCGGTCACCACAATGGTGGAGCCAAAGCCCAAACGCGTCAGGAACATCTTCATCTGCGCCGGCGTGGTGTTCTGGGCCTCGTCGAGAATGACGAAGGCATCGTTGAGCGTGCGGCCACGCATATAGGCCAGGGGTGCGACCTCAATGATGCCGGCCTCCATGAGCTTCGGAATCATCTCCGGATCAATCATGTCCCGCAAAGCGTCGTAGAGCGGGCGCAGGTAGGGGTCAATCTTGTCGTTGAGCGTGCCAGGCAGAAAGCCCAGCTTCTCCCCCGCTTCCACGGCCGGGCGAGTCAAGATAATGCGGCTGACCTGCTTGGCGCGCAGGGCCTGCACCGCCTTGGCCACCGCCAGGTAGGTCTTACCGGTACCGGCCGGACCAATGCCGAAGACAATCGTGTTCTCATCAATCGCCTGCACATAGCGCGATTGCCCCACCGTCTTCGGGCGCACAGCCTTGCCGCGACGCGAGACGATATCGGCCGCGAGTGTCTCGGACACGGAAGCTGGAGCATCCACCGTGACAAGGTCCAGGGTGTGCTTAACGGTATCCGTGCTCACCGGATGGCCGCGGCGTGCAATCGCCTCGAGCTCTTCCAGAACCTTGCGTGCACGGGCCACCTCATAATCCGGGCCGGCGGCAGTAATGGTGGTGCCGCGGGCAAAGAGGTCCACGCCCACAAGGTTGCCCAAAACGCGCAGGTTATCGTCCGCCGGCCCCAGCACGGTGGCGAGGTAGGCGGAATCGAGATCAAACTTGGTGGTGATAATAGGCACGCCCAAAAGGCTACCAGCGCGCGGTCAGGGTGCCGATGCTGGCCAAGGCCACCATGCTTGCCGACGCCGTCCGCAACACCTCCGGCCCCAACTTGATCGCCGTCGCACCGGCGTCCTGCAGGCGGGCCAGTTCCTCCGCGCCGATGCCGCCCTCCGGGCCCACCAGTAGGTAGATGGTTCCGGCGGAGTCGAGGTCCTCCAGGTCCTTGAGCCGCACTTGAGCTTCCTCGTGAAGAACCAAGGCGCGTGCACCCGAAATCTCCTGGCATAGCTGGCGGGTAGTCAGCGGGCCGCGCACCGCGGGTACGCGCACTCGGCGCGATTGCTTCGCCGCCGCCACGGCTGCAGATTCCCACTTCGCTAGCGCCTTCGGGGCCTTCTTGGCATCCCACTTGGACACGCAGCGATCCGCCTGCCAGGCGATGATCTCATCCGCCCCGGCCTGGGTGGCCAGGTCGACGGCGAGTTCGGCGCGCTCCGACTTGGGGATAGCCTGGACCACGACCACCCTCGGGGAGGGTTCGGGGAGGATCGCAAGGTCGTCGACAAGCGCGACCAGTGTGTCCTTGCCCTGCGTATCGGTGATGGTGGCGGTGGCGCGGCGCCCGGACCCATCGATCAGGGCCAGGTGCTCCCCTGGGCCCATGCGCTTGACGGTGACCGCGTGGCGGCCCTCCGCGCCGTCGAGGCCCACGGGCTGGCCGATCTCAGTGAGGGAGAGATCCGGGTGGAGGAAGACGGGTAAAGACATTAGCGGCGGAACTTATCGCGGAAGCGGCTAAAAAGGGATTCACCCTGGCCATCCCCGGCATGGTGGACCTCGGTGCCGCCGTGACCGGCGGCGCGGACCTTCTCCAGTGCCTCGCGGGTCTTCTTATCCAGGTCCGTCGGGATCACCACATCCACGTGAGCGTGGAGGTTGCCGAATCCGTCGGTGCGCAGGCGCGGCATGCCCTTGCCCTGGAGGGTGATGGACTCGCCCGGCTGGGTGCCCGGCGCGATATCGATGGTGAGCTCCTCGCCGTCGAGCTGCTCGACGGTGCAGGAAGAGCCCAGAGCTGCATCCACCATGGGCACGCGCACGGTCAGGTGCAGGTCATCAGCATTGCGCTCGAAAACGGGGTGCGGCTCGGTGTGTACCTCGACGTAGAGGTCACCAGCGGGGCCGCCGCCGTGGCCGACCTCGCCCTGGGAAGCCATGCGGATGCGCATGCCATCACCAATGCCGGCGGGGATGTTCACCGTAATATCGCGGCGCTTGCGCACGCGGCCATCGCCACCGCAGTGGCCGCAGGGATCGGTGACTACTTCGCCGAAGCCATAGCACTTCGGGCAATCGCGGGTAGTCATCATGTTGCCCAGCATGCTGCGCTGGACCTCCTGAACCTGGCCCATACCGCCACAGTGATCACAGGTCACCGGCTTGGACTTGGACTCAGAACCAGAGCCCTCACAACGGTCACAGACCACGGCGGTATCGACCTTGACCTGCTGCTTCACTCCGCTATAAGCCTCTTCGAGGGTAATCGTGGTGCGCAGCAGCGCGTCATCGCCGGGCTGCACACGGGAACGCGGGCCGCGGGAGGCCGCTCCCCCACCGAAGAACTCGGCGAAGATATCCCCGAGGCCGCCGCCACCGAAACCACCAAAGCCGCCGCCCTGGGCCGCGCGCTCCTCCATGGGGTCACCACCCATGTCCACAACCTGGCGCTTCTGCGGATCCAGCAGAACCTCCTGTGCAAGGGAAGCCTCGCGGAACTTCTCCGCGGCCTCCTCATCGCCCGGGTTCACATCCGGGTGGTACTTGCGTGCCAGCTTGCGGTAGGCCTTCTTAATCTCGGCGTCGGACGCCGACTTTTCTACACCAAGAATGCCGTAGTAGTCACGAGCCACGTACTGTCATCCTTCTATATCTCGTTGATACTAAATCTAATCCGACGGGCCAGCTTACTCGCCCGCCAAAATTTCACTCACATAGCGTGCAACGGCGGAGACCTTGGAGATTGTTCCCGAGTAATCCATATACGTCGGACCCACCACACCTAACCCGCCAAGTGCTGCGGCCTCCGAGCCTGTGCCGAATCCATAGCGCGTAGCTACGACAGAGGTTTGGCGCAGCTCATCGGCTTCGTTTTCCTCGCCAATAGATACTGAAACATTGCCCAGGTCCGGCACGCGGGCCAGCAATTTCAGCACCACGACCTGTTCTTCAAGAGCCTCGATGATAGAGGGCAAACCCTCGGTCAGGGCCACGCGGGTGAGGTTGGAGGTGCCCGCCATGATCAGGCGATCGGAGGGCTGCTCCACGAGGGTCTCAATCAGCGTCGTCGCGGCCTTGAGAAGATGGGGGCGGATATCGGCCGGGGAGTCGTCGACAAGCGCGGCCAGCTCCACCGAGGCTTCCGTGAGCGTCTTGCCCTCCAGGGCGGTGTTGAGGATATCGCGCAGGCGGTGGGTCTGCTCGGGGTCGATGACATCATCGAGCTCCACATTGCGCTGATCGACGCGCCCATTATCCGTAATCAACACCAAGAGCAGACGCACCGGTGAGAGTGCCACGACCTCGCAGTGCTTCACGCGGGAGACCTTGAGGTTAGGCATCTGCACCACGGCCGCTTGCTTAGTTACCTGGGCCAACAGCTGGACAGAGCGGCGCAGCACGTCTTCCAAATCCACGCCGCCCTCGAGGAAGGTGAGCATGGCGCGGCGCTCGGCCTTGGAAAGCGGCTTGACATCGTGCAGCGTGTCGACGAACTGGCGGTAGCCCTTCTGCGTGGGCACGCGCCCAGAGCTGGCGTGCTCTTGGGCGATGAGGCCTTCGGCTTCGAGCACGGCCATGTCATTGCGAATCGTCGCCGAGGACACGCCCAGCTGGTAGCGCTCGAGCAGGGCCTTGGAGCCGACGGGCGATTGCGAAGCGATGTAATCCGCGACGATGGCGCGCAGGACCTCTTGGCGGCGGGCATCGGTGGAGCTAGACATGTCTTTAAGGCTATCCGTTCTGGCGGGCAAGTGTGGAAGCTGGTGCCAATCTGCCTCGGTGCGCTGGTAGCCCGCCACCACTTCCCGCAGGTTCCAAAGTGCGTTCTTAGAAGCGTCCATCATGCGCTTCCAGGTGGCTCGAAAACTGATGGTCCCTTTAGTCTGGTCTCTTTTGAGGACAAAGAGACCATCTGCGGGCCCATTTCCTGCGATAGATGGTCCCTTTTCGCCGTAAACGGACCAAATTAACGGGACCAAACTAAAAGGACCACTTAAAAGACTAACCGTATCGAAAGCGACTAACAGGTTTCTCGACGTGGAGAGAGAAACTAACACCGACTAACACCGCTATCAAACTTCCCGACGACAGGAGCAAAACTAACAAATTCCCAGCGGGGCTAACTTTAAGTCACTATGTCTCCTCGGTATCGAAAGGCCAAGGCTTGGCCACTTCTTCGCGGCTTCGCGGTTGCATCACACAGATGGTTCTACTCAGATGGCTCAGGTCATACGGTTTACCTGCCCCCAAACGAACCTTCTAGCAGCCTAAGGAAGGTTTGCTTACCCCCAAACGAACCTTCCGACCGGAGCCTTTCCACTGGAACCATGTGCGGAAGGCTGAGGACAGGCCACGATCAGGGTACGGCCGCTAATGAGCCAGCTGATGCGGACTCGGAGGTCGGCCCGCCGGCGGGGCAAGCCGCTAGCGGGCGGTGTTTTGGGCGGTGTCTTCAGCGACGAGGAGGTCCGTAATAATGCCATCCGCGAGCAGGCGGCCTGCCTTGGTCACGCGAAGGCGGTCACCGGCGCGCTCGAGCAGGCCGCGCTCGATAAAACGCGCGGCCACGGGCTCAGCCGCCGGCGCGAGCCAGGACGCAGGAATGCCCTCGCGCAGGCGCAGTCCCAGCATGATGCGCTCGGTATGACGGTCAGCCTCCGAGAGCTGCTCGCGCTCCTTGATGGGCAACTCGCCCTCGCCTACCGCCTTGATGTAGGTCCGCGGGTTCTTCACGTTATAGAAGCGCTCGTTGCCCAAGTGCGAATGCGCGCCCGGGCCCGCACCCCACCAGTTGCCGTCCACCCAGTAAATGCGGTTGTGCTGACACTCCCCGCCCGGCTTGGCCCAGTTGGACACCTCATACCACTCAAAACCTTCGGCCTCGAGCGTGGAGGAGATCATCTCATAGCGCCGGGCCAGCACGTCCTCATCCGGTGCGGGCAGGAGGCCCTTGGACACCTTGCGGGCCATGCGCGTGCCATCTTCCACGATGAGCGAATATGCGCTGATGTGGTCCACCCCGGTCTCTAAGGCGCGCTCCAAGGTCAGGGCAACGTCAGCATCTTCTTCTGTCGGCGTGCCATAGATCATGTCGAGGTTGACGTGCTTGAAGCCCGCAGCGATGGCTTCGCGCGCGGCATCGAAGGCGCGGCCCGGCGTGTGGGCTCGCTCCAACACGGCGAGCACCCCCGGCGAGGCGGATTGCATGCCCAGGGAGAGGCGGGTGAAGCCGGCGTCGAGAAGCCCGGCGAAGTACTCCGGCGAAGTGGATTCCGGGTTGGATTCCGTGGTGACCTCCGCGCCCGGGGCGAGGCCAAAGGTATCGCGGACCTTCGACAAGACACGGCCCAGGCCCTCAGCACCCAGCAGACTCGGCGTGCCGCCACCGATAAAAACAGTCTCGGCTTCGCGGCCCACCTGCGCCGCCGCCATCTCCAGCTCTTTCTCCAAAGCACTTAGATAATCGCTGGTCAAATCCCCTCCCAGCTCACCCGGGGTATAGGTGTTGAAGTCGCAGTAACCGCAGCGGGAGGCACAGAAGGGGACGTGAATGTAGAGACCAAAGGGATCCATGGGGAACAAAGTATCCGACAGCGCCGTTAAAGCGGTAGTCTATAGTGCAGATTTGCCACCCCGATTAATGAAGAAAGGCCTCTTTTAAGTGGAACCTCCGAGTCGATGTCCCCGCCGCCTACGTAAGGCGGTGGGGTAAGCCGTGTTATCTGCCATCCTGATGATTATGGCGGGTTTCGCCGTCATCGCTCTCATTATCGTGGCCAACGCCTACTTCGTGGCGCAGGAATTCGCCTTCATGTCGGTGGACCGCACGCAGCTGCGCCAGCGCGCCGCGACGGGGGATAAGTCCGCGGAGCGCGCCTTAAAGATCACCCAAAAGACTTCCTTCATGCTCTCCGGCGCGCAGCTGGGTATCACGATTACGGGCCTGCTCATTGGTTATGTGGCAGAGCCCCTCGTGGGCCAAGGCCTGGGCCAGCTGCTCGGCGGCGTGGGCGTGCCCACGGGCGTGTCTGTCGCCATCGGCACGGTGACAGCGCTGGCGGTGTCGACGGTTCTCACGATGCTCTTCGCCGAGCTCTTCCCGAAAAACTACACCATCGCCGCCCCCATGAAGTCAGCGCTGTGGTTGTCCGCATCCACGATGTGGTACCTCAAGATCTTCGGCTGGCTCATCCACTTCTTTGAGTATTCCTCCAATGCCCTGCTCAAGGTCTTCGGTATTGAGCCGGTGGAGGATGTCGATTCTTCGGCCACCACCGATGACCTAGAGTCCATCGTGGATGCCTCCCACGAGGCTGGCGACTTGGATGAGGACACCTACCTGGTCCTCGACCGTCTCCTCGACTTTCCCGAGCACGACGTGGAACACGCCATGATCCCGCGCTCGCGCGTGGATGTCATCGAGCCGGAGACCACCATTGGTGAGGTGCGCGAGATGATGTCGGAGAACCACACCCGCTACCCCATCATCGACGATGAGCACAATCCCATCGGCGTGGTGCACCTCTACGACGTGCTGGGCAGTGAGCTGCCATTGGCTACCCCGGCTCGTGAAATCATGAAGGAACCCGTGGTGGTGCCGGAGCTCATGCCGCTTCCCGACGTCGTCACGGAGCTTCGCGATGCCGACGAGAAACTCGCCTGCGTCATCGACGAATACGGCGGCTTCGTCGGGATCGTGACCATGGAGGACTTGGCCGAGGAAATCCTCGGCGATGTCACCGACGAACACGACCTCGAAGAGACCGAGGAAATCACCGAGCAGGACGAGACGCACTGGATCGTCGACGGTGACACCCCCATCGACGAGGTCGAGCGCGCCATTGGCCACGACCTGCCGGAGGGCGATTTCGAAACCGTCGCCGGTCTGCTCATCGCGCATTCCGGCACGTTGCCGGACGAGGGCGAAGAACTCTCCATCGAGTTGGAGGCCGAACCGGAAGATTGGGTCGACGGTGACGAAGCCCCCATCCGCACGCTCAACGTGCGCGTCGAAGAAATCGACCGCCACGTACCCTCTGTCCTGGCACTCGAGCTGGTGGAGGAATTTCCGGAAGGAGAGGATGACTAATGACTGATACCTGGTGGTTCAACCTCCTCATCACCATTCTCATCATTGCTGCTTCCGCGTTCTTCGTGGTCATCGAGTTTTCCCTCATGGGGGCGCGCCGCAACCGCTTGGAGGAGACTGCGGAATCCTCGGCGGCTTCGCGTGCGGGCCTACGCTCGCTGAATGAGCTGACCGTCATGCTGGCCGGCGCCCAGCTGGGCATTACCGCCGCGACCTTCGTCCTCGGTGCGGTGACCAAACCTTGGGTCCATCACCTGCTGATGACCCCACTGGAGGCCCTTGGCCTGCCGCTGGGCGTTGCTGACGTCATCTCCTTCCTGCTGGCGCTGTTCGTCGTGACCTTCCTGCACCTGGTCATCGGTGAGATGGCTCCGAAATCGTGGGCTATCGCCCACCCCGAGACTGCTTTGCAGCTCATCGCGGTGCCTGCCCGCGGCTTCATCTGGCTCTTCCGTCCGCTGCTGCTCTGGATCAACAAGATGGCCAACAAGCTGGTGACGATGACCGGCGAGGAACCCGTCGACCGCGCTGGTGCGGCTGGCTATGACGCGGAGACCCTTCGCCACTTGGTCGAGCACTCGCGCCTGACGGGCACGCTTGACGATGACTCCGCCAACCAGATCACCGGCGTCATCGAACTGGAAGCCGCCACTGCGGCCCAGTTGGCCCGCGAGCACGGCTCGGAAATCCTGCCGCTATCCTCCGATGCCACCGTGGCCGAGCTTCATGACCTCGTGGTGCGCAAGTCCATCATGCGCGTGCTGGTCTACCCGCGTACTTCGCGCATCCCGCGCATCGTTCACGTGCGCGATACCCTGCTCGCGGACCCGGAAACTCCGGTGCTGGATTTCTCCCGCCCCGCACTGGCGGTGGGCTCATCCTCCACCGTACAGAAGACGCTGGACCAGATGCGCGCCCGCAACGAGCAGCTCGTCATGGTGGGCAAACCCACCAAAGACAAGACCGTGTGGATTCTCACCTGGGATGACATCATGGGCCAGCTGTGGCCGCAGATTACGGAGCAGTTGGACCAGGCCGCGCCGGCCACCAAGAACCCGGGGGTCTAGCGCTGACGCGCTAAGCCCCTGGCACACGAAGCTAGACGGTGGCACGCAAAGTTATTCGTGCCACACTAGCAGCGAAGAGCGCCGCCGAGAGAGGGAATCTCGGCGGCGCTCTTCTTAGGTAATCCTTGTGTGTTGGCAACAAGGAAGTCTGTGATGCGGCGACTATGCGGTCGTGGCGGCCTTCTTCTGGCGCTTGGCGCGCACGCGGGCAACGACGGCGTCAATACGCGCGCGCTCCTCCAAGAAAGGCGGCGGGTTATGCCCGCGCATGGTGCGCACATAAGCGGGGTGCGCCTCAACGACGGTGTGGCGCCAAGCCTGCACGGCGATGAGGGAGGATTCGCCCGCGCGCTTATACAGGTTCGGCAGGGAGACCACATCGAGGTTGCGAGCCACGGCGTCGGTTTGCGCCAGCACGTACTCGACCAGCTCGCGCAGGTAAGCGGCCACTGCGGCGGTGCGGCCACGCAGGGTTTCTGCGAGCTCCGAGACCACAACGGGCGGGCCGGAGATGGGCAAGCCCTCAGCCAACGCGCGGGCGGTAAGCTGCTTCGGCTCCTCCACATCATTGTCACCGGAGGAGGCAGCGGAGATGGTGCCGGACTTCAGGCCGGAGACCAGCGCGTGGCGCAAGCCGATGAGCTCGCCGACACAACGCCCAGAATCCACGCGGGCGTCTTCGACGATATCCCCCAGCTCGGCCAGACAGTCGAGGGCGAGTTCATCGTCCCAGTCCTCGATGGCCTCGATGAGGTGCTCGATGTAGTCAACGACTTCGTCGCCGATGTTATAGATTTCTTGGGTCAGCTCACGGTGGCGCAGCTCGGCTGCGATCTTGTGCATAGGCTGCCCTTTCCGTGAGAACCTCTAGTTGAGGTTTAGAGTTTTTCTGACCCCGCTGACTCTATTAGAGATCCACCCATTCGGCTGCGCGACACTCCGAAGGAATTCACAGACTCCATCCAGCCTTATTTCTTGCCGGCGTAGAGGCGCTCGATATCCGCTGCGTAGCGCTGCGCCACGACATAGCGCTTGACCTTCATCGTGGGGGTGAGCTCGTTACTTTCCTCGGTGAGGTCCTGGTCGAGGATGACGAACTTCTTAATACCCTCCGCGTGGGAAACGGTAGCGTTGACCTGGTTAATGGCGTCCTGAATATCCGCGCGCAGTGCTGGATCGGCAGCAACCTCACGCATACCCTTGGCCGCGGAGATGTTGTGATCAGCCTTCCAGCGCTTGAGCGCATCCTCATCCAGGGTGAGCAACACGCCGACGAACGGCTTGCCGTCACCGACCACCATGGCTTGGGAAATCAGCGGGTGGGAGCGCAGGATATCTTCCATCGGGCCAGGAGAGACGTTCTTGCCGCCAGCGGTGACGATGAGATCCTTCTTGCGGCCGGTGATGACGAGCTTGCCATCCTCATCAATCTCACCCAGGTCGCCGGTGTTGTACCAACCGTCCTGCAGGGCGTTCTCGGTGGCTTCCTCGTTCTGCCAGTAGCCCTTAAAGACGATATCGCCCTTGATCATGATCTCGCCGTCGTCGTTAATGCGCATCGTCGTTCCGCCCAGTGGCGGACCAACGGTACCGATGGATTGATCGACAAAGTCGACAGCGGCGGCCGCGGCGGTCTCCGTCAAGCCATAGCCCTCATAGATGGTCACGCCAATGCCGCGGTACCAGTGCAGCAAATCCTGCGAGATGGCCGAACCACCGGAGATACAGTACTTGACTTCGCCGCCCATGGCCTGCCTAATAGCGGAGTAGACCAGCTTGTCAAAAGCCTTGTGCTTGGCCTTAAGGACACGGTTAGGCCCCTCCGGAGTATCCAGCGCCTTCGAGTACTCGATAGCGACCTTCTCCGCGCGATCGAAAATGGCGCCCTTGACTGCAGAAGAACCGTGAGCCTTGGCGGAAGCGCCGTTGCGTACCTTCTCAAAGACGCGCGGCACGCCCAGGATCAGGTTCGGGCGGGAGCGCGCGAATTCGATGGTGATGGTGCTGAAGTCGGACCAGTGGTTCTGGGAGGCACCGCCGATAGTGACCGCCAGCGACACCGCGCGGCTAAAGACGTGTGCCAAGGGCAGGAAGGTCAGAACGTGGGAACCCGGCACGGCGATGGCGCCAATGGGGTTGGTCAGCAGGCCGCGGGCCTCCGCGAGCCAGTTGCGGTGGGTCAGCATGCAGCCCTTGGGGCGCCCGGTAGTGCCGGAGGTGTAGACCAACGAGGCGACGTCATCGGTGCCCGTGGCCTCGATGCGCTGGTCGACGGTATCGTCACTGACATCGCGGCCCTCAAACTTCAGAGTATCGATGGCGGAAGAGTTGATCTCTAGGATGCGGCGCAGCTGGGAAGGAGAGCCGTGCAACTGTGGGGTGCCATCCTCTTGCAGCTTCAGGTGCTTGACCAGCTCGGAGTGCTCGCGGGTTTCCGTGATGGCGAGGATGGCACCGGAATCCTCGATAATCCACTGGACTTGGGACATCGACGAAGAGGGGTACACCGGAACGGAGATAGCACCGGCCGCCCAGATGGCGTAGTCCAGCAAGGACCACTCGTAACGGGTGGTCGAAATAAGAGCTACGCGGTCGCCCTGCTCCACGCCGAAAGCAATGAGCCCCTTGGCCACCGCGTAGACCTCTTCCACGAACTCTTTGGCGGTCACGTTGACCCACTCATAGTTCGCGGGGCGGGTAAACAGCACGCCATGTGGGCGGGCGTGCGCCGTAGCCATCATCGCGGTAAGGCAGGTTTCGCCGTCCTTGATCTCGAACTCCGCCTTCGTATGCGCTTCATTCAAAGTCACAGTTGTGTCCTTTCCCACAAAAATTAAATTCCAGCCCACTCTACCAACCGGATTTCTCCCGCGCGCAGGAAGGGCGTGGCACAATTGGGGGACGTGACTACCCGTGATCTGCTTCAAGAACTTGCCCAACGCCACGGCGTGGCCTGCGAGTACACCGCCCAGAACGGACAGCCCGTGTACGTCAGCGAGGAGACAATTACCTATACGCTGCGCGCACTCGGCGTCTCTATCTCCGACCGTCCGGACGATGAAGAGCTAACCCAGGCCTTGTTCGAGGACTACCTCGAACGCGCCTCCCGCCCGCTGCCGCCCTGCGTGGTGGCCCGCGAAGGCGCCGAAAAGTCCTTTGCCGTCCACGTCCACGACGGCGACCCCGTCACCGTGACCATCGAGCTGGAGAACGGCGAGACTCGGCCGACCTACCAGGATCCGAACGACGCCCCGGCTGCCGACGTCGCCGGAACCGTGTGGGGCGAAGCCAGCTTCCACGTCCCCGGGGACCTGCCCTTAGGTTTCCACAAGCTGCGCTTGTCCTCGCCCGGCATCGGCGAGCACGAGTGCCCGCTCATCGTGGTGCCCAATCACCTCAGCACTGCGGATCGCTACCTTGACCGCCCCGCGGCGGGCGCGATGGCGCAGCTGTATTCGGTGCGCTCCGAGAAGTCCTGGGGCATGGGTGACTTCGGTGACCTCGCCGAATTGGCGGAGACCTTGGCACCGGATTATGACTTCCTCCTTATTAACCCGCTGCACGCGGGCGAGCCGATTCCGCCAGTGGAGGATTCGCCCTACCTGCCCACCACCCGGCGCTTCATCAACCCGATCTATATTCGCATCGAAGATGTCCCAGAGCTGAAGCTGCTCAGCCCAGAACTTCAGGATGATGTGGCCGAGCTCGCCGCCGAGTTCCGCGAACGCAACCGGTCGGCAGAAGAGATCGACCGTGATTCCATCTTCGAGGCCAAGCTGCAGGTCCTGCAGGAGCTTTTCAGCAAGGGGATGACCCCGGAGCGCCGCACCGCCTTCAGCGAGTACCAGCGCCGCGAGGGCCGCGGCCTGCGCAACTTCGCGCTGTGGTGTGCAGAGACTGAGCTCTCGCGCCACAGTGGACGCCGCCACGCGCTGAGCCTCGACGTCAACGACTTAGCCGAGTTCTACTCCTGGCTGCAATTCCTCTGCGATGAGCAGCTGGATGCCGCCCAGCGCCGCGCGCTCGAGGCCGGCATGAGCATCGGCCTCATCACCGATATGGCCGTAGGTATCCACCCCGCTGGTGCCGATGCCGTGAATCTGGCGGAATACCTCGCCCCGCAATGCTCGGTGGGCGCCCCGCCGGATGACTATAACCAGCAGGGCCAGGACTGGTCCCAGCCACCGTGGCACCCGGTCCGCCTGGCGGAAGCCGGCTACGAGCCATGGCGTGATTTGCTGCGCACAATGCTGGGCAATGCTGGTGGCCTGCGCGTCGACCACGTGCTGGGCCTGTTCCGCCTGTATTGGATCCCGCGCCAGTCCACCCCGCTCAACGGTACCTACGTGACCTATGACTGGGAGGCCATGCTCGGCATCCTCGCACTCGAGGCTGAGCGCGCCGGTGCGGTCCTCGTGGGCGAGGACCTGGGCACCCTGGAACCGTGGGTCCAAAACGCCTTGCGCGATATGGGCGTGCTGGGCACCACGATCATCTGGTTTGAGCACGCCGAGGACGGTCCCACCCCGCGCCCGCAGGATCAGTACCGCCACATGGCGATGTCCTCGGTGGGCACGCACGATCTGCCGCCGACGCTCGCCTACCTGCGCGGCGACCACATCGAGCTGCGTGCCCGCCTAGGCCTTTTGACCCGCCCCGTGGCGGAAGAAGTAGCCGAGGACCGCGCCTGGCAAGAAAAGGTCAAGGATAATCTGCAGGCCTATGGCATGTTGGAGAACCGCGAGAGCGAAGAGGACGTGCTCGTCGCCCTGCATCGTTATGTTGCGGGAACTCCCTCGGCGCTGACGGTCACCAACGTGGTGGACATGGTTGGTGACGTGCGCGCACAGAACCAGCCGGGCACGACGAAAGATCAGTACCCGAACTGGTGCATCCCGCTGTGCGATACCGCCGGCAAGCCGGTGCTCTTGGAGGATCTACCGAAGCAGGAGCTCTACCAGCGCCTCGCCCAGGCCGCCCAACGTCCGGGCACCCAACGCTAAAGCGTCGTCCCTCTAAAGGACGACGCCGACGATGGCCACCACGACGATGAGCGTGATCATCAACCAGAGGGTCACGCTCACTCGGGATTTGGGTAGTGCGCGCTTGCGGTGAGAAGGCTGTGAGCGCTCGGGGTCCCACAGGCCTTCGCGGTGATCATCGGGAGTCATGTTTCTTCATCCTAGTCGCGGGCACTAGCCACGCATTCACCCGGTCGATTGCCCACATCAGCACCCAACCCATGACCGTCGCGGCCGGCACTGCGGTGACGGCAAGCACCGCCATTTGCGCCCACACTGGCGCCTGCACGAGCCATTCCATGCCCTCAGGGTAGCCTGTTCACCATGAGCAGTGCACCTTTCGACGTCACCTGCCCCGCGGGCACCATCACCGGCTACCTCGATGAGGACGTGGCCCACTTTCACTCCATCGAGTACTCCCATATCCCGGGGGATTTCGAGAACCCCGAACCTGCCCCGCCCCGTGACCAGGATGCACGCACCCCGCACCCGGAGAAGGTCGCGCTCACCATCACCGCCCCCGCACCCGGCAGCCGCACCACGTCACTGGCGCCCACGTTGGTCTATATCCACGGCGGCCGCTACGAGCACGGCTCCCACGAGGATCCCCGTGCAGAGGGCACGCCGACCGCACAGGCAGGCATCGTCCACGTGCAGCTGGGCTACCGCGTGGGCCTGCCGGGGCTTGCCCGTTTCCGTGATGATGAGCCCGACCGCTACCGCGCCATCGAGGACCTGCAGCTGGGCTTGGAATGGATCCAGCGCAATATCGAATCCTTCGGCGGGGATCCCACCAATGTCACCGTCCTGGGTCAGTCCGCCGGCGCCAACGCCGTGCTGTGGCTGTGCCGGCGGGACCACTACCGCGGGGCATTTCGCCGGGCAATAGCGCTCTCCCCGGGCTTCCCTCGGGAGACCTTCGAGGAACGCCAGGCCACGCTGCGCCAGGTGATGAAGAAGCCCATCACACGCTCCTCGCTTGCGGCCATGAGCCAGGAGGAGCTTGCCGCCGGCTACGCCAAGTTCCGCAAGAAGTACAGCCTCGATATGGCACTGGGCCCCACGCCACTGGAGTGTGGGCAGCTTGCCGACGTCCCCCTCATCCTCGGCAGCACCCGCGACGAGTTCTACAACATCCCGGCCACGCAGAAGATCGACCGCTCCCCTTTCCGCGGCCTCATCCTGCGCTATGCGGCGCCGCGCTTCGGCTTTCCCCGCAACGGTTTCACACCCTGGTATCAGGTAGCGCAGCACATGGACAAGGAGCGCCCGATGGGCCGGATGGTGGGCGATTCCATCATCCGTCGCTGGGCGGCAGAAGTAGCGGAGAAGGCGCCGGGTGAGACCTGGATGATGGAATTCACTCGTTCCTCGGGCCCGGCCCTGCACTGCGAGGAACTGCGCCCGCTCTTTGGCGAATCACCACTGGCAGAGTGGTTGCGGGAATTCGTGCGCACCGGAAAGCCCGGCTTCGAGGCCTACCGCCCCGAGCACGCTATCTGGGAATACAACTTAGACAACGACGAGCATCGGGTGGCCTACGCCAGCTTGGATTATATTTCGGCGGCCTTCGCCCAGGATGGCAGTCTGCTCTGATCCGGGGGCGTCAAGCCAAAAGGGCCGCGCGCAGCGGTTCGTGGGTCAGCTCCTCCACCATCCACGGGCTAAAGGCGAAAGGCGTGGCGTCGACGGCGGCGAGCACGTCGCGCACTGGCGCCCACGCGAAGGAATCGACTTCGTCGGGGTTGGGCGCCGGATCATCTTCAGTTTCGAAGAGATAGACCGGGCAGATTTCATTCTCCACCACGCCGGAAGAATCCACGGCACGGTAAGCAAAGTCCGGGAGCACCAAACGCGGCGTGCCGCTCAGGCCAAGCTCGAAGCGGCCGCGGCGGACGACGGCGGCGGCAGTCTCCTCATCCGGGCCCGGGTGCCCGCAGAAGGAATTGGTCCACACGCCAGGCCAGGTCAGCTTGGACAGGGCGCGGCGGGTCAGCAGCAGCTGGCCATCGCGCACCACCCACGCAGAAAAGGCGAAATGGAGCGGGGTATCCGCGGTATGTACGGCGGCCTTGTCAGCGGTGCCGGCGGGTGTGCCCTCCGGCGAAGCTAGAACGACGAGTTCCGTCATAGATTGAGGTCTCCTACATAGCGCACGTTGCCAATGCTAAAGCGCGCGTTCCAGAGGTTGCCTGGGGCAACGTTATAGACATATTGAAGGTTGGTGGACGCACCGGCGCCCAGCGGGTGATCCAGGCCCGGCGCGGCCACATCCGGGTGGACAGCGGGGTCAACATCGATCGAATCCACGGTGGCCCAGCCACCGTTGCCGTCGGCACGCTCGAGGGTGGGTTCCGGGAGGGCGTCGACAGGCATCGGCACCTCGTTGAGGTTGTGAATCTTCACAGTCAGCACCGTTCCGCCACCGCCGGAGTACAGGCCCTGCAGCTCAAATTCCACGTTGAGGCCCTCGTCCTTAACGGGGGCTGCCAAGTCGGAGGTGACCTCGTGAGCGTCCACGTCCTTGGCCTCAAAGGTCGGCGGCTCCGAACTGGAGACCACGATGTTGTCCTGCGGGCCCACGTCCGGCGGCTGGAGGATACTGCAGCCTGACAAGGCAGCCAGGCACAGCGGGGCGCACGCTAGGGGGAGGTATTTCTTCACCGCGGATCCTTTTCCATCACGATTTCGGTTTCTCCCCTACCTTAGTCGACGGGTTGGATATTCCTATTAAGGGCGTAACATCGGCCGGCGATGAACTCTATTCTCCGCATCGTCCGCAGCGCCTCCGCTCTGTGGCCGTTTTATCTTGGCGTCCTTATCACCGCGTCAGTCACCGCGATTCTGTCGCTGCTGACACCTTTCATCCTCCGCGAAGCCACCGATACCGTCGTCGCAGGCGGACCACTGCGCACCATTCTGTGGTGGGTCGTAGCACTCTTTGTGGCGGACGCGCTGGGCAACGTGGTGAAGAATATCGGCGGCTATATCGGCGATGTGATGGTCGCACGCCTGCGCCAGATTCTTTCGACGCGCTACTTTGCCAAGCTGCTCTCCGTGCCGCAAGGTTATTACGACAACCAGGTTACCGGCACCATCATTGCGCGCTTGGACCGCTCGATTGCGAATATCACGCAATTCCTGCAGTCCTTCTCCAATAACTTCTTCGTCATGCTCATCCAGGCCGCGGCGGTGCTAGTCATCACCGCGGTGTACTACTGGCCGCTGGCCATCCTGCTGGCTGCGCTCTTCCCCATCTATATGTGGCTCACCGCGCTGACCTCGGAGCGCTGGCAAAAGTTTGAGGCCATTAAGAACGAGAACATCGACGTGGCCAATGGGCGCTTCGCGGAGGTCATCGGACAGGTGAAGGTGACCAAGTCCTTCGTCGCCGAGGCCCGCGAGCTAGCTTCCTTCGGTTCGCACTACCGCACGGTGGTGGATACGACGAAGCCGCAGTCGCGCTGGTGGCATTCCATGGACACCGCGCGCGGCGCGGCCATGGCGCTGATCTTCTTAGGCATCTATGGCCTGATTTTCTGGCGCACCTTGGAGGGCCACTTCTCCATCGGTGACATGGTCATGCTCCTGCAGCTGGTGAACATGGCCAAGCAGCCGGTGTTCATGATGAGCTGGATCGTGGATGTCAGCCAGCGCGCCATCGCCGGCTCCAAGGACTACTTCAAGGTCATGGAGGAAATCCCGGAGCCCACCGTCAACCCGCAGCTGGTCGCCGCCGCTGAAACCTCCGACGTGCCGGAGCTCGACCTCACCCCGGCTAAACCGCTGCACCCCACCGAAGGCCCGGTCTTTGCCTTTGAGGACGTGTCTTTCTCCTATGAATCGGATAAGCCGGTCGTCGCCGACATCACCTTCGCCGCCCAGGAAGGCCACAAGGTAGCGCTCGTCGGCGAGTCCGGCGGCGGCAAGTCCACCCTGGTCAACCTACTGTTGGGCCTCTACCAGCCCACGGAGGGAAAACTAACGGTACTGGGCCACGACGCTGCGGAGCTCACTGCGGAGCGCCTGCGCGCTTCGGTCGGCGTGGTCTTCCAGGAGTCCTATCTTTTCTCCGGCACCATTCGGGAAAACATCGCTTATGGCAAGCCGGGCGCCACGATGGAGGAGATCGTGGACGTCGCCAAGCGCGCCAATGCACACGGCTTCATCGAAGAATTCCCCGATGGTTACGATACCGTCATCGGCGAGCGCGGCCTCAAGCTCTCCGGCGGGCAGAAACAGCGCGTGGCCGTGGCGCGCGCCATGCTGAAGGACGCCCCCATCCTCGTCCTCGACGAGGCCACCTCGGCGCTGGACACCAAGGCTGAGCGCGCCGTGCAGGCCGGTCTGGACGAGCTGATGAAGAACCGCACCACGCTCATCATCGCGCACCGCCTGTCCACCATCGCGGACGTGGACACCATCATCACCCTAGACCGCGGCCGCATCTCCGAGATTGGCGCGCCAGCGGAGCTGGCGCAATCGGGCGGCATCTACGCCGAGCTGCTGCGGCTGACCCAATCCGCCTCCGCCGCCGACCGCCAACGGTTGAAAAAATACGGATTCGTCCAAGCCACCGACGAGTAAGGTGGGGCGCATGCATTTCCCTAGCCTGAAAGAACTCTCTGCCCGCGGCACCCGCAAGTGGACCGTCTATGACGAGGACATCCTTCCGCTGTGGATCGCTGAATCAGACTTCCTCACCGCACCGGCGGTCAAGGAGGCCATCCAAGAGGCTGTCGACGCCGAGTCCTTCGGCTACACCCCGGCGCCCAAGGCCTCTGAGCTCAACGCGGCGCTAGCGGATTTCTATGAAGCGCGCTATGGCTGGCGCCCAGAACACGTCTTCTGGATCGGGGACGTGGTCCGCGGCCTGCTGCTCGGCGTGCAGTACTTCACCGAGGGCGCGGTGGCCGTGCCGGTCCCCTCTTACCCGCCGCTGCTGGAGCTGCCGGAGACCGCCGGGCGCGAGAAGATTGAGACCTCGCTGGAGCTCGACGATATCGAGCGCGCCTTTAAGGCCGGCGCCGGCTCCATCCTGCTCTCCCACCCCTATAACCCGCTCGGCATTGTCTTTGATGAGGACTGGCTGCGGAGGCTCGTGGAGCTGGCAGATAAATACGATGCCCGCATCCTCTCCGATGAGATCCACGCCCCGCTCGTCTACGAAGGCCGCCACATCCCGCTCGGCGCCTTGTCCGACCGCGTTATTACCGTCACCGCCACGTCCAAGGCGTGGAACACCGCGGGCTTGAAGTGCGCGCAGGTGATCTTCTCCAATACTGCGGATGTCGAGCGCTGGAACTCGCTGACCGGCGTGGCTAAGGACGGCACCGGCACGCTCGGTGTCTTGGCTGCGGAGGCTGCCTACCGCCACGGTGGGGAGTTCCTTGACGAGGAGATTGAGTACCTGAAGAAGACCCGCGATTGGCTGGTGGAGGAGTTACCCAAGCGCGTTCCGGGCCTCAAGACTTCCCACCCGCAGGCCACCTACCTGCTGTGGTTGGACTTTAGCGAGACCGCCATTGGGGATAACCCGAAGCCTGCGGCCTGGGTGCGCGAGCACGCCAAGGTAGCCCTCAACGAGGGTGTCACCTTCGGCACGGGCGGTGAGCATCATGCCCGTCTTAATTTTGCAACCTCCCGTGAGCTGCTCGAAGAGGCACTCGACCGGCTGGAGAAAGCATTTAGCTAAAATTTACATCTCATGTCATGGGCATTATCCTTAGAAAAATGTCCATTAATGACGTTCAGGCCCCCGCCCAGTCCGCTTCGAAGACGAGCTCCTCCATCGGCATCGTCATCGTTGCCTCCCTCATGCTCTTCTCCATGTTCTTCGGAGCGGGCAACCTCATCTTCCCGCCGGAGGTCGGTGTCTCCTCCGGCACCAACTTCTGGCCGGCCACCATGGGCTTCCTCGCCGCTGGCGTAGCCCTGCCGGTCTTGGCGGTGATCGCGGTGGCCATTTCCGGCCAGTCCGTGCGAGATATCGGAAACCACGGCGGCAAGATCTTCGGAGTGGCCTTCTCCGTCATCGCCTACCTGGCCATCGGCGCGTTTTACGCCCTGCCGCGTACCGGCGCGGTATCCATGGAAACCGCGATTACCCCGCTGCTTGGCTGGGAGGGAACCTTTGCCAACGGCACCTTCAACGTCGTCTTCTTCCTCATCGCTTTAGCCCTGGCCTGGCGCCCCAACAACATCATCGACACCTTGGGCAAGTTCCTGACCCCGGCGCTGGTCATCCTGCTCGCCGCCCTCATTACGTTGGCCACACTGGCCAACCCCCGCGTTCCCGGCACCCCGACTGAGGAGTACGCCTCCGCGCCCTTCGTCACAGGCCTCTTCGAGGGCTACAACACCATGGATGCCATCGCGGGCCTGGCATTCTCCATCGTCATCGTGACTTCGCTGCGCTCCAAAGGTTTCTCTACTGACCGTGCGCTGCTGCGCGGAACCATCACTTCCGCCGTCATCGCCGGCGCGCTGCTTGCCGCTATCTACCTGGGCCTGGCGTGGATCGGCCAAACCATGCCGAATGGTTCCTCCTATGATTCCGGCGCCGCCTTGCTTGCCGACGCCTCCAATCTCACCATGGGCAACGTCGGCCAGGCCGTCTTCTCCGCCATCGTCATCCTGGCATGCATGACCACCGCCGTGGGCCTGATTTCCGCCACCTCGGAGTTCTTCGCCCTGCTCGTGCCGAAGACCACCTACCACTTCTGGGCTTGCCTATTTACCGCGCTGTCCATCGCCTTCGCCTTCCAAGGCCTGGATACGGTGCTCGCCATCGCGGTCCCCTTCATCGTGTTCTTGTACCCGCCGGCTATCTCCCTGATCGCGCTGACGCTTCTGCAACCAGCAGTTAAGAAGTGGGTCACCTTCTACTGGGGCTTCCGCCTGGCGCTGTGGGTTTCCGTCCTGTGGTCCGCCGCCACCTCCTTCGGCGCCCCGCTTGGCTTCTCCCCTGGCCAAGACGTTGGCCTGGGCTGGGTGGTTCCCACGCTCCTCGCATTTGCTATCGGCGTTATCATCGACGTTGTATCTACATCCTCGTCGAAGAAAAGTGAGTAGTTCATGACGCCCCGCGCCGCTCTATCCATCCTCGATTTCTGCACCATTTATGAGGGGGAGACCCCTTCTCAGTCCATGGCCAGGTCGGTCGAGCTGGCGCAACAAGCGGAGGCCTTGGGCTTTGAGCGCATGTGGTACACCGAGCACCACAACATGCCCTCTATTTCCTCCTCCGCCCCGGCGGTTCTCATCGCCCACATTGGCGCGAAGACCGAGCGCATCCGATTGGGCTCCGGCGGCATCATGCTGCCGAACCACGCGCCTTATGTTATCGCTGAACAATTCGGCACCCTCGCCGAGCTCTACCCCGGCCGCATCGACTTGGGCCTGGGCCGCGCACCCGGCACCGATATGAAGACCTTGGGCCGCGCCCTGCGCCGCGATAGAAACGCCGCCGAGCGCTTCCCTGAGGATGTCAAGGAGTTGCAGGGCTACCTTTCCGGCAAATCTCTCATCCCCGGCGTGAAGGCCATCCCCGGCCACGGCACCAACGTGCCGATCTACATCCTGGGGTCCTCGCTCTTCGGCGCCTCCCTGGCCGCCAAATATGGCCTGCCTTATGCCTTCGCCTCGCACTTCGCCCCGCAGCACTTGGAAGCCGCCACGGCCTATTACCGCGAGAATTACCAGCCTTCCGAGGCCCACCCCGAGCCCTATGTCATCGCCGGTGTCAACGTCACCGCCGGGGATAACGCAGAAGAGGAATTCGAGAAGGTCTGTTTCCGCCGCGTTAAGGCCTTCGTCAGCCGCGGCAAGCAGCTCAGCGACGACGACGTCGCCCGCATCATTGACTCCCCACAGGGCCAGCAAATCATCAGCATGCTTCAGTACTCCGCAGTCGGCAGCATTGAGCATGTGCGCGAGTACCTCACCGACTTCCAGCAACTAGCCCAGGCGGACGAGCTCATGATCTCCCTGCAATCCACAAGCCACAAGGCAGCGTTGGGTAATATGGCAAACCTGGCACAAGCGTGGCAGATGTAGGCGTACGCCCAGGCGCGCGTACGCACATCTTTACCCGTCACAGCGTTGTTCTACATAGAGGAGAATTTCGGTGTCCCTTCGGCGCACACAGCAACACAGCATGATCGCTGATTACCTGCGCAACCTTATTCGCAGCAAGAAGCTTTCTCCTGGTGATTTCCTGCCCAGCGAGGCCGAGCTCTGCCAACAGTTCTCCTCTTCCCGCGGCCCGGTGCGCCAAGCCGTCGCGGCACTGCGCTCGGAGGGCCTCATCTCCTCCGGGCGCGGCCGCCGCTCCGTCGTCCTCGGCCGTTTTACCTCGGAGTCCTTCGACTCCATTTATTCCGTGACGCACTGGCTGCGCGAGCGCGGCTTCGAGCCCGGCGCGTCCACCTTGTGGCTGGGGCGCTGCCCTGCTTCCGAGCAGGAAGCCGAGTTCTTGCGGGTAGAGACAGGTTCCCCCGTAATCTTTGTGCACCGCGTGCGCAGCGCCAACGGCATGCCCATCGCCATCGAGCGCATGTTCTTCCCACTGGACGTGGGCAGCCACATCCTCAACTTCGATGCCGACAATGAGTCCGTCCACGATCACCTACGCAAGCAAGGCGTGGACTTCGACAACGTCAACCGCGAGCTCTCCCTTGCCTACGCCAGCGAGGAAGATGCGCGCTCCCTCAATGTCGAGCCCGGCACCCCGCTGTGGCGCCTGCACTTGGACATCTCAGATCACTCTGGTCATCCCGTCGAGTGCACCGAAATCCTGTACCTCGGGGACCGCCTGACGCTGGGCATGACGAGCGTGCGCGGAAGTACCTCCCCGCTCGAGGTCAAGTTGTCGGAAGGATGATGAGAGCCTGGATTGGTGCGCTGGGGCTGGTCGTGGGGGCGTCGTTAAGCGCGTGTTCTGCCGGCTCCACGGCAGTGGTTGATTCTGACTCCTCTGCGCTGACGCTGGCCACCACGACGCCGGCGACCTCCCTGGATTTCACCACCGTCGGCGGAGCCGCCATCCCGGCAGCACTCATGAGCAACGTCTACGAGACCCTGGTGCGCATCTCCCCGGAGGGAGAGATTGTCCCCGGGCTCGCCGAATCCTGGGAAGTGGACTCCACACGCTATACCTTCCACCTGCGTGAGGCTTCCTTCTCCAACGGCGAGGCATTCACCGCGCACACCGCCGCGTGGTCCATCAACGCGGTGAAGACGGAGTGGACGAACGGCATTAGCGCCCAGATGGACGTGGTGGAATCCGCCACGGCTGTCGACGATCACACGCTCCTCGTCACCCTTAAACGGCCCTCCGCCGGGTGGTTATGGTCCATGGGCACCGCCATCGGTGCTATGCGCACCCCCACCGCGGCGGTGGGCACCGGACCTTTCGCCGTCGCGGGCTTCTCCCCCAACGAATACATCGCGCTGCGCGCCCGCCCGGACTACTGGGGCACCCCGGCGAAGGAAGACATCACCATCCGCTACTTCCCGGATTCCCTCACCGCGGTTAACGCGCTGCGCTCCGGCGGGGTGGACGCGGTGTGGGGCGTGCAGAACCCGGAGCTGCTCGACACGCTCGATGACTCCATCGAAACCGCCGTGGGCACCACGAACGGCGAGGTGTTGCTGTCCATGAATAACCAAGCAGCACCTTTCGACGACCCCCGCGTGCGCCGCGCCGTGGCCTATGGCATCGACCGCCGGGCCGCCAACGAGATCCTCTGGGAAGGCCGCGCACAGGATACCGGTGGCGCACCCGTCCCGCCGACTGATCCCTGGTTTAGCGGGAAGGACTACTACCCCTTTGAACCGGCGCGCGCCCGCGCGCTGATGGAGGAGGCCGGCGCGGTGGGCACGCCGCTCACACTCACGGTACCGAGCCTGCCCTATGCGCAAACACTCTCCGAGTTCCTCTACTCCCAGCTGGAGGAGATGGGCTTTGAGGTCACGCTGGAAACCGCAGAGTTCCCCGCCGTGTGGCTGAGCCAAGTTATGGGCGCGAAAGACTATCAGATGTCGCTCGTCGCGCACGTCGAGCCGCGCGATATCCCCACCATCTTTGGCAACCCGGACTATTACCTCGGCTATGATTCGCCGCAGGCCCGCACGCTGTTGGAGCAGGATGACATGACAGGGGCCGTAGACCAGATCATGGAGGACATGCCCGCTCTGACGCTGATGAATATGCCCAATATCGTGCTCTACCGCGAAGGCCTGACCGGCCTGCAGCCGAACCAAATCACCGATGCCATTGAGTTGCGAGGCGTGCGATGAGAATACTGCGCTTCCTCGGCACCATGTGGGCTGCCTCCATCATCATTTTCCTGCTCATGCGGGCCGTGCCCGGCAACCCGGCGCGCGTGGCCTTGGGAGTCAATGCCACGGATGAAGCCGTGGAGAAGTTAACACACTCCATGGGCCTGGACCGCCCGCTCCTCGTGCAATACGTGGAGTGGATGAAAGGACTGTTGACCGGCAACTTCGGCATCTCCCTGTCCTCGCAGCAGGACATCACTCCGCTGGTGATTGACCGCGCGCAGGTTACGCTGTTGCTCATCGGGCTGGCCATTGTCCTCGCCCTAGCCGGGGCTATTCCCATGGGCATCCTGCTCGCCCGCTTTCGCCTCCCTGTGCTCAATGCGGCCACGCAGCTGGGCATCGCGGTGCCCAGCTTCTTAGTCGGTATCCTGCTGGTCGCGGTCTTCTCCGTGCACCTGGGTTGGCTGCCGGCGAATGGCTGGCAGCTGCCGCGCGAGGGTTTAAGCCACCTCGTCCTGCCGGTCATCTCGTTAGCACTGGTGCAAGGCGCCATGCTCACGCGCTACGTGCGCGCCACCCTCCGCGAGGAGATGGACAAGGACTATATCCGCACCGCCCGCTCCCTGGGTGAATCCCGCACCGGGGCGCTGGTCCGCCACGGCCTGCGCAATGCCGCTTTGCCGGTGCTCACTGTCACCGGCGTGCAGTTAAGCACCTTGGTGGTGGGCGCGGTGGTCATCGAGAATGTCTTCGTCATCCCGGGTCTGGGCTCGCTGCTTCTCGACGCTGTCTCCACCCGCGACCTCACCACCGTCCAGACCCTCATCATGGTTTTCGTGACTTTCACGCTGACCGTCAACCTGCTCACGGACCTGGCCTACCGGGTCATCGATCCGCGGCTGAAGGAGGCGCGATGAAGCCCGGCTATATTCTGGTGGGCCTGACTGTCCTATTCGCCCTGGTCTCTCTGGTGTGGACGCCCTATGACCCGAACCTCATCTCCCCCGACCGCCTGGCCGGCCCCAGCCTGGAGCACCTCATGGGCACCGACCGCTTCGGGCGCGATACCTTCTCCCGCATCCTCGCCGGCGCCCAGATCACCGTGCTGGTGGGAGTGGTAGCGGTGGCCATCGCTGCGCTCATCGGGGTGCCACTCGGCATCATCGCCGGGATGCGCGGTGGTGGCTTCATCATGGCGGCCACCGACCTGCTACTCGCCTTCCCGGCGCTGCTGCTGGCCATCGTCGCCGGCGCGGTGTGGGGCTCGTCGACGCTCACGGCGACCATCGCCATCGGCATCGCCGGCATCCCTTCCTTCATCCGGGTCACGCGCTCCGGCACGCTGCAGATTATGACGCAGGACTATATCGCGGCCGCCCGCATCTCACGCGTGCCGCCGGCGCTCATCGCGTGGCGCCACGTCCTACCCAACCTCGGCGGCATCGTGGCTATCCAGGCCTCCGTCTACTTTGCGCTGGCCGTCCTCGCCGAGGCCGGCCTGTCCTACCTCGGCCTGGGCACCGCCCCGCCGACCGCCTCGTGGGGACGCATGCTGCACGACGCCCAGCCCCTCCTGGCCACCCACCCCCTCCAGGCGCTGTGGCCCGGGCTGGCCATCGCCGGCACCGTCCTCGGATTCAACCTACTAGGAAGCCATGCTGACCGTCACTGATCTGCGCGTGGGCCCTGTCGGCCCCATCTCCTTTTCCATCGCACCCGGCGAGCGCGTCGGCCTCATCGGCGATTCCGGCAGCGGCAAATCGCTCACCGCCCTAGCCATCATGGGGCTTTTGCCCGAGCACCTGCAGGCCACCGGCTCCATTAGCTTCGACGGCGAGGAGCTGCTGGTCATGCGCGACCGCGACCTGCGCAAGCTGCCGCTGGCCATGGTCTTCCAAGAGCCCATGACCGCGCTCGACCCACTGATGAAGGTGCCCGGCTTCAACCGCTTCCCGCACCAGCTCTCCGGTGGGCAGCGCCAGCGCGCGCTCATCGAGATGGCCATGGCCCGTCGCCCCAAGCTGCTCATCTGCGATGAGCCCACCACCGCCCTGGATCCTTTCACCCAAGAGGAGATCCTCTCCACCATCGTGGATGCCGCGGACAGCGAAGACACAGCGCTGCTGTTCATTAGCCATGACCGGGACGTCGTCAAGCGCGTGTGCGACCGCGTCGTGCGCATCGGTGAGCTCACCGCTCCCGACCTCACCCCGCCGCCCATGCCCACCCTGGGCGAGCCCGTCATCGAGCTCAAGAACGTGACCAAGACCTACCGCGGGGTGACCGCGCTGGACGACGTCTCCCTCACCGTCCGCGAGGGCGAGCGCCTCGGCATCGTCGGCGGTTCCGGCTCCGGCAAATCCACGCTGCTCAAGCTGCTCACGGGGCTAGCGGAGCCGACCTCGGGGACGGTGGCGGTGAAGAAGCGTGTGCACATGGTCTTCCAAGACCCTAAGGGCTCGCTCAACCCGCGCATGCCTATCTGGAAGATCGTGGCCGAGGGCGGCGGGACGCGCGAAGAAGCCGAGGCGGTGCTGCGGGAGGTCGGCATCGAGGGCTTCGAGCGCTATCCCCGGGACTTCTCCGGCGGGCAGCGCCAACGCATTTCGCTGGCGCGCGCCGTGGTGGGCAAGCCGGAGATTCTACTGGCGGACGAGGCCGTCTCAGCACTCGATGCCACTTCGCGGGCCCAAGTCCTCGAGCTTCTACAGCGCGTAACGAAGGATATGACGCTGGTTTTCGTCTCCCACGACATCGATGTCGTGCGCCACTTATGCCCCACAGTGGCGGTCCTGCAGGACGGCCGGCTCGTGGATCGCGGCGAAACGAGTAAGGTGTTCTCCCGATATGGAACACCCACTGCCGCAACGTCCTAATGCACTTCAGCTCTTTACCGCCTTTAACACCTCCGCGCGCCGCTGGCCCGGTGCCCTGCGCGCGGCGTTGGCGATCATTATCCCCGGCGGGATCGCTGTAGCGACGGGCCACCCGGATGCGGTGCTGCTCATTTCCGCCGGCGCCTTCTCCGTCATCTATGGCGAGGGGCACCCCTACCGCACGCGACGCCGCGTGATCCTCACCGCCGGCGGGCTGCTCACGCTGGCGGCCACGGCTGGTTCCCTCGTCGGCGTGCATGGGCTGGCGCTGTCCGCGGTGTTTACGGTGGTCCTAGCAACCATCGGCGCGTTCGTGCAGAATGCGCTGCGGCTGCCGCCGCCGGGTTCCTTCTTCATCGTGATGGTGGCCGGTGGTTCCACGATGCTGCGTGGGGTCTCGCCGTGGGAGGTGGCCGCGTGGAGCCTGGCCGGCGTGTTGGCCAGCTACGTGCTGGGCATGCTGCCGCGTTTCCGGGATCCGCACGGTCCGGAGACCCGCGCGGTGGCCGCGCTGGAGAAGGCCGCCGATGCCTTCGTGAACTCCGATAGCGATTTCCTGGCTCGCCACCACCAGGCGCAGTCCGCCATTTCCACGGCGTGGCAAACGCTTGCCGACGCCGGCGTCATCCGCGGCGGCCGCATCCGCCACCCCGCCCAGGCAGAGCTGGTGCACCGCGCGCTGGCGGCCCAGCAGCGCATCGTGGCGCACCACAAGCAGGTGGGCGGCAACTCGGATGAGCTCTCTGATTCCCCTACCTACGTGGACCCGGACCGCACCAGCATCCCGCACACCAAGCCGACGATGCGCTACCGCTTCTACCGCGCCGCGGTGGGCAATTCCCACGCGGTGGTGACGGCTGAGAAGATCGCGCTTGGTGGCCTGGCCACCGCGTTCATTGGCATGGCGCTGGGGCTCAACCGCCCGGACTGGGGCGCGGTCTCGGTGCTCCTGCTCTTGCAGTGGGGGCCGGACCGGGTTCCGGGAACGATTCGCGGTGTGCAACGTATGCTGGGCTCCGTCTTAGGCGTGTGTGTCTTTGCGCTCATTGCCTCTTTCAGCCCGCACGGCTGGGGGTTGGTGCTCGCGTTGGCCTTCTGCCAGTTCTGCGCGGAGATTCTGGTGGTGAAGAACTACGCGCTATGCGTCATCTTCTCCACTCCCCTGGCACTGCTGATGGGCAATTCTTCGGAGCACATGGCCCACACCATCGGCTCGCGTATGGCGGAGATTGGGCTCTCCGTGGTCGTGGCGATGCTCTTCTTGTGGCTGTGGAAGCCGCGCGCCCAGCTGACCAACCACTACCGCCTGCAAACGCGCTGTTTCGAGGCGATGGCCGCCCTGCTCGGCGCACTACTCATCAAGACCCCCGAGGAAGCGCTGGCACAGCGGCGCGACCTGCACTACGAGTTGCTTTCGGAACGGCGCAGCATCCAGTCGCTGGCGACCAATCACTCCGATATCAGCGAGTTCTGGGAGCGCCACACCGCCTTGCAACCGGCCGGATACTTCCTCTTAGATTTCTGCGTGGTCAATCCGCTGTCGCAGCCCAGCCGCGCGGAGCTGGACACGCTCATCGCGAAAATCACCGCAGCGGAAATGCGGTCCTAACCTCCTAGCACGGGCAACCCCCGGTTGCCCGCGAATTATTTCACCGATAGCAACAGGTTCGGGTCGAGTACGTGTTCCTCCACGCGCTCGAAGCAAGCGAAGGCTTCCTCCAGCTCACGGACATTCTCATCAAAATTAGGCAGCGACATGGCATTCCAATCGACGCAGAAATAAGTGCCTTCATCCTAGCTCACACCACTGTCATTGTGCGCACCTGCGATAATGGTGAGGGTGAACACTCGAAAATCTACAGGTCCACCCGTTGGCATCTATCCTCACGACATGCACCCCGGCTTGGTTCCGGGTATCGGTGTGGAGGATCAACGCAACGCTTTCGCCCTTGACACGGTCCCTTTTTTCAGCACCGCTACTTTCATCGTAGCCTTCATCGTGTGGGGAATTAGCTCACCAGAATCCGTCTCGGCCGCATCCTCCACCGCCTTTTCCTGGGCCATCACCAACGCCGGCTGGCTGCTCAACATCACCATGATGATGGCCGTAGCCACCATGCTCTACATCGGTTGCTCCCGCCTAGGCCGCATCAAGCTCGGTACTGATGACGAAGAGCCCGAGTTCGGTTGGTTCAGCTGGGTTGCCATGATGTTTGGCGCCGGCATCGGCGTCGGCATCTTCTTCTACGGCCCCTCGGAGCCGCTGTCGCACTACCTCACCCCGCCGCCCCACACAGTCGACGGCAACAGCGTCGAGGCCCTGCACCAGGCCATGGCCCAGGCGCACTACCACTGGGGAATCTCGCCCTGGGCGGCGTACGCCCTGGTCGGCGGAGCCATCGCCTATTCCTCCTACCGCCGCGGGCGCGTGCCTCTGGTGTCCTCCATTTTCAAGCCGCTGTTCGGCTCCCGCGATACCGACGGCCCGCTGGGCAAGCTTATCGACGTCCTCGCCCTCGTCGCCACGCTCTTCGGCACCGCCGCCACACTGGGTCTTTCCGCTATCCAGATCGGCCAAGGCGTATCCATCATCCGCGGCGCCGGCCCGCTGACCAACTCCGTGCTCATCGTGATCATTGCGGTCCTTGGCTGCGGCTTCATCATCTCGGCGGTCTCGGGTGTCTCCCGCGGCGTGCGCTATCTCTCCAATTTCAACATCACGGTGACACTCGGCTTGGTCATCTTTGTCTTCTTCACCGGTCCGACCTTGCTCCTGCTCAACCTCGTGCCCTCCGGCATCGTGACCTACATCGACCAGCTTTTGCCGATGATGGCCAAAGGCCTGTCCTGGGGCGATGAAACAGTCGAGTTCCAGTCCTACTGGACCGCCTTCTACTGGGCATGGTGGATTGCCTGGACGCCGTTCGTCGGCATGTTCGTGGCCCGTATCTCCCGCGGCCGCACGCTACGCGAATTCACGGCCGTCACCGTCTTCGCTCCCTCCCTCATCCTCATTTTGGCCTTCACCATCTTCGGCGGCACAGCCATCACCTTTAAGCGCGAGAACCTGCCCAACTTTGATGGCTCCGCCTCCGGCGAGCAGGTTCTTTTCGCCATGTTCGACAACCTGCCGCTGAGCAGCATCACGCCCTTCATTTTGATCCTGGTGCTGGCGGTCTTCTTCATCACCTCCGCCGATTCCGCTTCGGTCATCATGGGAACCATGTCCTCCAAGGGAAACCCTGCCCCCAACAAGTTCATCGTCGTTTTCTGGGGCCTGTGCATGATGGGCATCGCTGTTGTCATGCTGCTGACCGGCGGCGAAGACGTACTCACCGGCCTGCAAAACCTGACCATCCTCTCAGCGCTACCCTTCTGCATCGTGCTGCTCGTCATGATGGTGGCCTTCATCAAGGACCTGCGCTCCGACCCGGTATTCATCCGCCGCGCCTACGCGCGTGCCGCGGTGGAAAACGCCGTCGTGCGCGGCATCGAGGAGCACGGCGATGATTTCGAGATCACCGTCGAGCACGCCGATGACGGCCGCGGTGCCGGCTCCGACTTCGACTCCTCAGCGCACCGCTACACGGACTGGTACCAGCGCACCGATGAAAAGGGCGAGAATGTAGACTACGACTTCGACACCGATACCTGGGCCGATGGCTACGAGCCAGACGCCGAGCAGAAGGAGAAATAAATGGGGTTGCCTGAAAACATCGTCCTCGACGGCTACACCCTTATCGAACAGCACGAAGTGGACCACGAGTTCCTCATTAATGGCTCGCCGCTCGCCGTGGATACGCCTCTGCTTTTCGCACTCACGATTGTTGGTGTTCTCCTCGTGGCGGCCAGCTTCTTCCTGCGCAGTACCCGCCGCTTTATCACCGGCCTCCTCGGCGCGGTCCTGACTCTCACGAAGCTGTGGTGGATGCCCATCGCGCTTGCCCGCCAGTTCGACGACGGCCAGGTCTTCGGCTATACGCTCAAGTACTACCCCCAATACTGGCCCGTAGCATCCATCATCGTGGTCGGCATCGCGTTAATCGGCCTGGTCTCCGCGTTTTTCTTCCGGCGCTAACGCGACTCCAACACCGCGATCGCAATGTGCACCCGATTGGTACCGCCCAGTTTGTCCAAGATGTGCTTGATGTGGGTTTTCACCGTGGTCACGGAGACGTAGAGCTGTCCGGCAATCTCTTGGTTGTCTAGGCCCTGGGCCACCAGCTCCGCCACCTCGTTTTCGCGCTGGCTTAAGCCCTCTAGCGGGCAGGGCTCAACCACCTCCACCTCTGCCGGCTCCGGCGCAGGACGCTTGAGCGCCAGAAGGTTCTTCAGAGCCTGCGGGCTCAGCAGCTGCTGCCCCGTGGCAGCGGCCCGAACCGCAGAGACCAGGCCCTCCGGCTCGATGGTCTTGAGCAAAAAGCCCATTGCCCCAGCATGCAGCGCATCCACGATGAACTCGTCGGTATCAAAAGCGGTGAGCATGACCACCGGTATATCCGGCGCGCTCGCGCGCAGCTGCCCTGCCGCCTCGATGCCGTCCATGACGGGCATGCGGATATCCATGAGGACAACATCGGGCCGCAGATCCGTCACGCGCGCCACGCCGTCGCGGCCATTGCTGGCCTCGGCCACCACCTCGATGTCTGCGGCGCCCTCCAGGATGAACCGAATGCCGCGGCGCAGCGCCTGCTCGTCATCGACTAATACCACTGAAATCATTACGCGTGTGCCTCCTCAGGGAGTTCGAGGACCCAGGTGAAGGTGGAGGCGTCGTCAAGCACTGTGAAGGTGCCTCCCGCCAGCCGGGCGCGTTCCTCCAGACCCAACAAGCCGTTGCCGCCGCCGGACTCTGGCTGCTCCGCTACTTTCTTGTTCTGCATGGTCACCCGCACCTTATCCTCCTCGTTCTCCACGGTGAGCGTCACCTTCTTCCCCGGCGCGTACTTGCGCGCGTTGGTCAGCCCCTCCTGCACGGCGCGGCCCAGCGTGTGGGCGGCTAGTGTGCTCAGCTTATCGACGTCCCCCTTCTTATAGCGCACCTTCGTCCCCGCCGCGCGAGCGCGCCCGATGTGTTCTTCGATGCTCGCGCGCGGATCCACCCGATCGTCCACGCGCAGCGCCTTGATCACCCCGCGCAGATCCTCCACAGCGGCCTTGGCCTCCGACTGGATGGTGTCTGCCGCCTCGGCGATGTGCTCTGGGTCCGCATCCTTGCGGTAGCTCAGGCCACCCGCGTACACGGAAATGAGGCTAAGCCTGTGCGAGAGGGAATCGTGGATATCGCGCGCAATGCGGTTGCGTTCCTCCAGGCGCGCCCGCTCTTCGCGGGAGCGCAGCTGGTCCTCGTTGAGCTCCGCCAAGCTGACCAGCGTGACCTCGCGCTGGCGGCGCTGCGCGCGCACCGAGCCCGTAATCCAGGCGACGATAAGAAAGAGGCTTCCATAAAACACGTAACCAAAGGGCGCGAAGATGTTCATCCGAATGTAAGGCACAGAGATAACGGTCACACACGAGGCCACGAACACCACCGTCCCCACCAGGGACCACCGCAGCCGGCCGCGCGAGATGATCGAAATCAACACCACCAGCACTGACAGCGACAGTGGGCGAAACCCGCCTAGTACCAGGACGAGCAGAGCCGCACTCAGCACCACCGGGTGGCCGGGGTACTCCTCGTGGATGTTGCGCTCCCGCCGCGAGTGGTGCAGGGCGAAGGGCAGCAGAATCCAGGTGGCGAAGCTAAATAGACCCATCAAGCCCATAACAAGGGCTTCCTGATCCGTCCCCTCGAAGTTTTCGATATGGGGGATCCATGCCGCCATATCCGCCACCACGCAGAGCAGAATGAGCAGCACCGTGATCCACAGTGGTCGCGTCTTGCTTGTCATTGTTGCCACGATAGTTCTCCCTGTGTTCCGGAAAATCCTCCCTGCGGAGGATACCGGCACCCCGGGCACGGTTCATAGCCTAAACCGCATGAGAAGAACACAGACTTTATATGAACTGCTCACCGCCGCCGGGCTCGTGAGCGCTGCTTATGGTTTCTCCCAAGGTGCTTTCGTCACTACAAGTGCGCTCGCCGCAGTGTTGTACGCGACCGTGGCAATTGGTCTCACGCTGCTGATTCTGCGCAAGTACCCGGGCATTGCGCATGGCGTGGTGTGGGGCATCGCGGTCACCAGGGTCGCAGCTTCGCTCAACAAATGCATGAACGACCTCCTCATCCGCTTCTTCCCGGAGTGGCTGGTCGAGGCCGGTATCGCCCCGCTCCCCGAAGAACTACTCAAATTCCTCGGCGTCCTCTTCATCTGCTCGTGCATCATCCGGCCCCGTCATTGGGCGGACTACGTCTTCGTCGGGGTGGCGGTAGGCATGGGCTTTAGTGTGGGCGAGAATGTCGTCTACTACGTCAACTTGACGCTGGAGAACCTGGATTCCGATATCAAGGGCACCTTGATGGCGGTCCTTGTCCGCTTCATCGCGAACCCTCTCATGCATTCTTTCTTTACCGGAATTGCCGCCTATGGCCTCGCCCGCAAGCAGCCGGTGCGATGGTTGCTCCTTGCCATGGCGGTGCACTTCGCTGCCAACTTTGGCCCGTCTGTCACTATCGCCCTTGAGAACGCCCTGTGGCCCGTCTTTGCCGCCCTCATCATTCTCATTTCTCTGTGGGGCGCCACGATTGTCAGCATCGTGAAACTCCGCAAAATCCTCCCTGCGGAGGATACCGGCGCAAAATCGCAGCTCTTAGGGTCACAAGCATGAGAAACACACTGATTTATTCCTGCATCGGCGTCCTCGCCGCAGTACCGCTTGCCGACGCCCTCCTCCCCGACCCCACTCCCGACACCACGCCCGTGCGCGGTATCCCGGGGCTTGAATGCCCGGCGGATCCGTACGCCTCCTCGCAGACCTGGAACTGCGGGAGCGCGACCATCATTTCTGAGGAAGGCAGCTCCTCCCACGAGGTGGACACGTACCTGCCGCGTCAGCACCGCTCTTTCACCGGGACGCGCGCGCTCACCGACGCCCCCATCACCACCCAGGCACCGGATCTCTACCGCGTGTCCGACGAGAATGGAATCACGCTGGCCCACCCCGACGAGAACACCATTTCCTTCCTCCACATCTACGGACCGAAGGAACGTGACTTCGCCGACCGGGTACAGGAGGACGCATGAAGTACCTGTACTTTCTGCTGACCCTCGGCGCGCTGGTCGTGTCTACCTTCCACTACGCGGGCGAGCCCTTCCTGCCCGCAAGTGCTCTTGCCGCCGTGGTCTTCGCCGCCGTACTCGTCTCCCTCACGCTGTTCCTCCTGCGCCGCCGGCCAGGAATTGCGCACGGCGTGGTGTGGGGCTTCGCGGTCTCCGGGCTGGCGGTGGAACTCAATACGAACATGACCCACCTCCTTGCCCGCGCGGGCCTGGACTGGCTGGGCGCTGCGGGATATGCGCCGCTCAACGAAGAAGCGCTCAAGTTCCTCGGCGTGCTGTTGATCTGCACCTGCGTCATCCGGCCCCGAAGCTGGCTCGACTATGTCTTCGTGGGCGTGGCCGTGAGCATCGGTTTCACTGTGGGTGAGGACGCAACCGCCTTCGCGCGCATGACGGCGGATAACCTCGATTCGGATACCGCCGGCGCAATCGGGGCGGTGGTCATCCGCCTGGTGTCCAACCCGCTCTCCCACTCGCTATTCACCGGGCTTAGCGCCTATGGCCTATCCCAGAAACAGCCTGTGCGCTGGCTCATTGCCGCCATCGCGGTGCACGTGACGAACAACCTCTTCCCGTCGCTAAGCACCGCGTTCGACGACGCCATCTGGCCCCTCCTCGCCGGCATGGTCGTCGTGCTAGCCGTGTGGATAGCCACCATCTGGGGCGTTATTGCGCTGCGGAAGAAGGCGGCTGCACATCCAGCCCTGTCCCCTGCACCGGCGCGCGCATAGCCTTCGTCGCCGGGGAGGGATGGGCGTCCTCGGCGGCGAGGCGCTCAAAGGCCACCGCCGCCAAGGCCGCAGCTTGATCCCCCAGAACGGAATCATCGAAGCGCACCAGCGGCGAGTGGTTCCACTCGCGCATGTGCTCCGGGGTGTGCGGATCTCCCGTACCGAACCACATGAAGGTGCCCGGAACCTGGGATAACACCGCGCCGAAGTCCTCCGAGGCCATCATCGGGGCGTCCATGGTCAGCACATTTTCCGCACCGAACATGCCTGCCCACAACGACGCCGCGAACTGATCCTCGCGCGGTGACGTCTTCGTCGCCGAATACAGGACCTCAAAGTCCACCTTCGCGGTACAACGATGCGAGGCCGCCACAGAGCTGGAGACTTCGATGATCATCTGGCGCACGGCGTCGATGTGTTCGTCGCGAAGCACGCGCACCGTAGCACCCAGCTCTGCCTTGTCCGGGATGACGTTGACCGCGCCGTCGCCCGCGCGCAGATTAGTCACCGTAATAACAATCGGCGAGTTCGCATCGAAGCGCCGAGTCAGCGCCACCTGCAGCGCCACCTGGATCTCCGCCAAGGCCGCAACCGGATCAATCGCATCATGCGGGCGCGAGCCGTGCCCGCCCTTGCCGTAGACGGTGATCCCCAGGTTCGAGGAGGAGGCCATCATCGGACCTGCGATGTGGTGGAAGGTCCCCCGATCCTGCGGGCCGACGTGGAGGCCATAGGCGGCAATGGGACGGCGACCAGCAGCGTCGAGCACGCCCTCATCGATCATCGGCTGCGCACCACCCGGGCCTTCCTCGCCCGGCTGGAACATGAAGATGACATCGCCCAACAGCTCCTCGCGGTGGCGGCACAGCATCTTGACCGCGCCGATGAGTGCGGCGGTGTGCAGGTCATGGCCGCAGGCGTGCATGTTGCTATTCGTCGAGGCGAAGGGGCTGCCTGTCTGCTCGCGCACCGGGAGGGCGTCCATATCGGCGCGCAGCAGCACCGACACCGGGCGCTCGCCGCGCTTGCCGCCGCGCAGCACCGCCACGACGGAGCTTAAGTCGCGCCCGAGCTGAATTTCCAAAGGCAAGCCTTTAAGAGCTTCGAGCACCTTCTCCTGCGTCCGCGGCAGGTGCAGCCCGACCTCCGGGTTCTGGTGCATATCGCGACGGAACTCCTGCAACTCCGGAAGCAGCTCCCGACCTTCCTCCACGAATACCTGGCTGGCCAACCGCTCCCCCAGCTTGGCCGAAACCATCGGAAGCGGTGGCAATTGCTGACGGTGGCGCGGGGCCATCTTCATGGTGTCATCCTTTCCCAGCATGTGCGCCGAGCATACCGAAAACTGTATTAAAGTAACGGTCTATGAAGCTTCTCTCTGCGCTTTTGAGCAGCGCACTTCTCATGTCTTCTGCCCCTGCTTACCAGGAATCCAGCCGCGATGAGCAATCCTCTCGCTGGGGCGTGGACGCAACGTTCAGCATCCTCAACGCCATGGGTTCCTCCTCGCACCTTCTCACTGATTTGTTCACATCGGAACAGGAGGGCTATCCGTACCCGGTGGATGCGTCGATAAGCACGGCGTCCGTTGTCTCCCGCGCGCCGACTGATGAGCCTGGCCGGGAAAAGTGGCTCGTGGCCTCACCCTCCATGGGGCGTGAGATTCCCGTCGACGTCGTCCTCGGCAACGGCGGCCCGGTGGTGTACTTCCTGGAAGGAGTCGACTCCCCGGAAACCTCCAACTGGATCACCAAGGGGCATCTGAAGCGCGTTTTCGGCGACTCCGACGCCAGCATCGTCATCCCCTCCCAAGGCGCTGGTTCCATGTGGACCGACTGGAATCAGGACGACCCCAAGCTGGGCCGCCACAAGTGGAACACCTTCGTCACGCAGGAGCTTGCGCCGGTGGTGGAGGCAGAACTACATCACAACGACAAACGCGGACTCATCGGATTGTCGATGGGCGCGTCCGGCGCGGTCATGATGGCCAACAACCACCCGGGATTCTTCGATGCGGTGGCGGGGATTTCCGGTTGCTATTCCACGACGAGCACGGTGGGCCAGGGAACTGTCGACCTGACTGTGGGGAGCCTGGGCGGCAACCCGCGGAACATGTGGGGTCCGCACGGCTCGCCGGACTGGGTACGCAATGATGTCGCAGCGAACCCGGAGGGGCTGCGCGGTACGACGCTGTATCTCTCCGCTGCCACTGGCGCGTGGACGGATGAGGAGATGGCGGCCTACCCCGACAAATCCCTCGACGATCGCATTGGCGGAACCTTGTTGGAGGCCGGCTCAAAGCGGTGCACGGAGGAGTTTTCCGCCGCGCTTGACGACGCCTCCCTCCCCCACACCACCGACTACCTCGACTCCGGGGTGCACGACTGGGTGATGTTTGGCAAGCAATTGCAGCCGGCGTGGGACGCGATTAAACCGGCGCTGTACTAGCGACGACCCCACCGCCCAAGCCTGTCGGCCCGAAAGGCTCTCCCCTTTCTGAGGCCTATCTCCCGTCCCCCCAGTCACCGTTCAGCCAGCCCTAGCCAACCCTCTCTCCGCCCTTGGTCGGTGTTTCATCCCGTCTGTGAGCAGGTTATTTGCTCTTCCGGTTGCGGGGTGGCTAGACCTGTTTTAGTCTCTGTGCCCATGGGGGATATCGAAACCTACCTCCGCCTACGCAACTCGGGGATTGCGCTGGTGGAACATATACCTGGCACACCCGATGAGCTCCGCGTGCTCGGCGCGGATGCCGCCGATGCCACCGAACTTGCCGGCCTACACCAGGTCTACTTCGGTCCCACCCGCTTTAG
>NZ_KV818434.1:0-9670 GCF_001814945.1 Corynebacterium sp. HMSC066C02
TATCAGGTGTCTACCTAACAGGGGTCAGGTCCAGCTGTTTACCTCCGGAAACCTGGGTAAGACTCTGCAGTTCAACATCATCTACCTAGTGACGCTGAGCATCTCCGGTGCCATTCTGGCGGGAGCCGTGGGCTATTTCGTGGTTAAGGCTCTTGCGAAGACTGGTGCGCTGGATCGCTTTGCAGTTGGACGCGAACAGCACAACGCTTAGGCAGCGTTGCGTGTTGCTTGATGCTTGATGCTTGTTTGCGTTGTACTTACTTGTTCCGCGTTGTTTGTTGTTTGCTGATCGTTGACTGATGCTGGTTGACGTTGCTGACTGTGATGGCTGGTTCTGATGGCTGATGTGGGTAGTGCTGGGGCCACGAAGCTTGTGGCTCGTGGCTATGGCTGGACGCATGCGGGGAGGCGTGCGCCGGCGCTGGCGGATATTGATTTAGTTATATCGCCGGGGGAGAAGGTGCTGCTGTGTGGTGATTCCGGTTCTGGGAAATCCACGCTGCTGGCGGCCATCGCGGGTGTGCTTGGTGGGGATGACGAAGGTACTCGAGTTGGAGAGATTCTTCTTGAGGATGCCTCCGGTCACGTCGAGCCACCCGGGCACACGATTCCGGTGGGGCTGGTGCTGCAGGACCCGGACTCGCAGGTAATTGCCGCGCGGGTGGGGGATGATGTGGCCTTTGGTTGTGAGAACTTGGCCTACCCGCGCTCGGAGATATGGCAGCGGGTTTCGGCGGCATTATCGATGGTGGGGCCATCGGTGGATTTGTCATTTCCCACGGAGCGTCTGTCCGGAGGGCAAAAGCAGCGTCTGGCCTTGGCCGGTGTTATAGCGATGGGCGCGGGCATGGTGTTGCTGGATGAGCCCACGGCAAACCTTGATCCCCAGGGCGCACGCGAAGTCATCGAAGCGGTATCCACCATGGTGGAGCGCACGGGTGCCACGCTGATCGTGGTGGAGCACCAGCACTCGGCGTGGAAGGGAGTGCTCGACCGAGCGGTTGAGCTGAAGGATGGGCGCATTGTCGCTGATGGGCCACTGGGGACTGTTGTCGCTTCGCGCTCTAATAGCGGTTTGCCGCGGGCGCGGGGGATTTATGGGGCGTCGTCAAGCAGTGCTGGTGTGGTACCGGGTTCGGCAGTACTGGATTCGGCAGCGTCGGGATCGGACGTAGCTCATGTGTCCGGGCCGGAGACGGCGGCGCTGTGGAGTACGGACTTGGTCACCCGCTTCGGGCCGCCGCGTAGCTACGCGCTGCCGCGGGGGATGTCCACGGTGATTACTGGGCCAAATGGAGCGGGCAAGACCACGTGGCTGATGACGGTAGCGGGGTTGCTACCGGCAGTCTCCGGAGAGATTGGTGTGGCAGAGTACGTGCGCCGAGGGCTGAAAGGCTCGCCGCTGACGTGGAAATCTCGGGAGCTGGCAGACCGTATAGGATTCGTCTTCCAGAACCCCGAGCACCAGTTCGTCGCCCGCACAGTGGCAGAAGAGCTGCGCGTAGCGCCCCGGGTTATGCACCGCGAGGTGCCGGAGGCGCGCATTGCGGAGCTCGTGGAGTCGCTGCGCCTGGGGCATCTGCTCAACGCCAATCCGTTTACTCTCTCCGGAGGGGAGAAGCGCCGGTTGTCCGTGGCCACGGCGCTGGTCACTGCACCCGAGGTGCTGCTCCTTGACGAGCCCACCTTCGGCCAAGATCCCCACACCTTCACCGAGCTGGTGTGGTTGCTGCGGCGCATGGCGGATGAGGGGACGACGATTGCGTCGGTGACCCACGATCCGTTGTTCATTTCCGCGTTGGGTGACCACCGAGTGGAGGTGAGCCGTGGCTAATTCGTCTTCGGTGAACGTGAAGGGCGCTGGCCGTTTGGGCAGCGCTGGACTGTTGCGTGGTGTAAATCCGCTGACGCGCATCTTCCTGATGTTCGTGTGGGTTACGCCCCTGTTGCTTTCGGTGGATTGGGTCTCAGCGGTTGTGTCGTTGGGCATGACGCTTCTTTTCGCGCCGCTGTGTGGGGTGTCGTGGCCGCGGTTGGTGAAGGCTGGGTGGTTCCTGTTTCTTATTGCGCCGTTGTCTGGTATTTCGATGCTGCTATACGGTGCGCCTGGCGGGCGGGAGTACTTCAGCTGGTGGCTGATTACGGTCACGGATAACTCGCTGGAACTGGCCATCGCCATTACCGTGCGTGTGCTGGCGGTGGCGCTGCCCATGGTGGTGCTGGCGCGGGATATTGACCCGACGGAGCTGGGGGATGCCCTCTCGCAGATCCTCAAGCTGCCCTCACGCTTCGTTATCGGTGCTGTGGCCGGGGTGCGCATGATGACGCTCTTTAAATCAGACTGGCAGTACCTCGCCATGGCGCGGCGTGCACGTGGGCTTACCGACGAAGGCCGCATCAAGCACCTCATCACCATGTCCTTCGGATTGTTGGTGTTAGCCCTGAGGCGCGGCGGCAAGCTGGCCACGGCGATGGAGGCGCGCGGATTCGGGCGCACACCGCCGGGCGGTGGCCAGCGCACCTGGGCGCGGCCCTCACGTCTCGCCGGCCGGGACTGGCTGGTGATGGTGGTGGGAACCGGCCTTGCGGCGCTTCCGGTGGTAGTTTCGGTTCTCAGTGGGTCCTGGAGATTTTTTGGACTCTAGGATGACTCTCTTAAAAGCTGCACGCTAGACAAACCCAGAAGTGGTGAAAGACAACATGCAGGACACGGACCGCACGGACCATCGGGAAGGCGGTAAGGGAACTGCCGATACCAACGCCGCCGAGATGGACAGGCTCTTGAATGATGTGATGTCGCTCGCGGCGGCACGCAAGCGCCCGATGCGCCCAATTACCGTGCTTATCGACGGCCCCTCGGGCGCCGGCAAGACCTGGACCTCCGTGGCCCTCGCGGAGCGTACCGGGTGGCGCGTTGTCCACCTCGACGAATTCTATCCTGGTTGGCATGGGCTGCAAGAAGGCTCAAAGATGGTCTCGGAACAAGTGCTGCGGGAGAATAACCCGGGCTATTGGCGCTGGGACTGGGAAGCCAACGCGCCGAAGGACTGGGCTAGTTTGGATGAGCGCGACGATCTGATCGTTGAAGGCGTAGGTTCGGTTACTGAGGCCACCGTAGCCGCCGCCAACGAGCGCGGCTCCGTGGTGACCGTGCGCATCGACGGGCCGCGTGAGAAGCGTCGCGAGCGCGCCCTTGAGCGCGACCCTGGCTACGAAGAGTGGTTTGAAACCTGGGAGAAGCAGGAGCAACAGCACTTCGCTGAGCGCGCGGTGGAGGCGGACCTGACCTGGGAGTGGCGCTAATACTCACTGCAGCTTGAGTGCCAAGCCAAGCAGCCACATCATGGATTTGGGCAGATCAGCGGGGTGGTGGTAGTCTATTCTAGGTTTCATCTTTATAGGAGATGAAAAGTCTGATCGGTATCTCGACCATCCTGTGGTTGAGGGACGTTCTGGACATGCGGAAGGGCCCCGGAGAAGAGCCCCTATTTTTGCATGTTTGGACTTGTGAAAGCGGTCAGTTCAAGCCGAAGTCATAGAGAAAGACTAGATTTATGCCAACTATTCAGCAGCTGGTCCGAAAGGGCCGCCACTCCAAGAAGGCCAAGGTTGCTACGGCCGGCCTGAAGGGCTCCCCGCAGCGCCGTGGCGTGTGCACTCGCGTGTACACCACCACCCCGAAGAAGCCGAACTCGGCTCTACGTAAGGTTGCCCGTGTGCGCCTGACCTCCGGTATCGAGGTTTCCGCCTACATTCCGGGTGAGGGCCACAACCTGCAGGAGCACTCCATGGTGCTCGTTCGCGGTGGTCGTGTGAAGGACCTCCCGGGTGTTCGCTACAAGATTATCCGCGGCGCACTGGATACCCAGGGCGTGAAGGACCGTAAGCAGGCTCGTTCCCGCTACGGCGCAAAGAAGGGACAGTAATCAACAATGCGTAAGAATGCTGCACCGAAGCGTCCTGTAGTTAAGGACCCGGTTTACAACTCCGAGCAGGTCACCATGCTCGTGAACAAGATCCTGCGTGACGGCAAGAAGTCCACCGCTGAGCGCATCGTTTACGGCGCTCTTGAGGTTTGCCGCGAGAAGACCGGTACCGACCCGGTTGGCACCCTGGAGAAGGCTCTGGGCAACATCCGCCCGGACCTCGAGGTCCGCTCCCGCCGCGTGGGTGGCGCTACCTACCAGGTGCCGGTTGAGGTTAAGCCGGCTCGTTCCAACACCCTGGCTCTGCGTTGGTTGGTGACCTTCACCCGTCAGCGTCGTGAGAACAGCATGATCGAGCGTCTCGCCAACGAGATCCTCGATGCATCCAACGGCCTGGGCGCTTCTGTTAAGCGTCGTGAGGATACTCACAAGATGGCTGAGGCCAACCGCGCCTTCGCTCACTACCGCTGGTAATCCCGCCGGTAGAACCCGCCACATGGCATCATGGCTCGAACAGCGATATCATCGTTTACCTGCGCTGACAGTGCGTGTTCTCGCTCCCTTTGGTGGAGCTCTGCACGCTAGCTAGTGGGGAACCTAAACTTGAATAGCGTTGTTCGGGCTATTTTTTATGGCGTGGGCTTTAGCTCTCACGCTGACGAAGAAGCCTAGACGTGGCAAAATAGACCAAGACCTATCCATGAAGACGTCATTTGAAGTTGCGTCAGTGCATAACTGACGCCGGCGTCGACGACAATTAAGTTGGGGTATTAACTGTGGCACAAGAAGTGCTTAAGGATCTGCACAAGGTCCGCAATATCGGCATCATGGCGCACATCGATGCGGGTAAGACCACCACCACCGAGCGCATCCTCTACTACACCGGCATCAACCGCAAGGTCGGCGAGACCCACGACGGTGGCGCCACCACTGACTGGATGGAGCAGGAGAAGGAGCGCGGCATTACCATTACGTCCGCCGCTGTGACCTGTTTCTGGAACAATAACCAGATCAACATCATTGACACCCCGGGTCACGTGGACTTCACCGTTGAGGTTGAGCGCTCCCTGCGTGTTCTCGACGGCGCTGTTGCTGTCTTCGACGGTAAGGAAGGCGTGGAGCCGCAGTCCGAGCAGGTGTGGCGCCAGGCTGCTAAGTACGACGTTCCCCGTGTCTGCTTCGTCAACAAGATGGACAAGCTGGGCGCTGACTTCTACTTCACCGTTCAGACCATCATCGATCGCCTCGGCGCTAAGCCGTTGGTTATGCAGCTGCCGATCGGTGCTGAGGATGATTTCGACGGCGTCGTCGACCTGATCAACATGCAGGCCATCACTTGGCGCGGCAAGACCGAGATTGGTACCGATGGCACCATCGAGGAGATCCCGGCCGACCTTCAGGAGAAGGCTGAGGAGTACCGCGAGAAGCTGCTCGAGACCGTCGCTGAGTCTGACGAAGAGCTCATGGAGAAGTACTTCGGCGGCGAAGAGCTGACCATTGAGGAAATCAAGGGCGCTATCCGCAAGCTGACCGTTAACTCCGAGATCTACCCGGTCTTCTGCGGTACCGCTTACCGCAACAAGGGTGTTCAGCCGCTGCTCGACGCCATTGTTGACTACCTCCCGAACCCTCTGGACATCGGCGAGGTCAACGGTACCTCCCTCGATGGCGAGGAGACCCTGACCCGTAAGCCTTCCGTTCAGGAGCCGTTCTCCGCACTGGCCTTCAAGATTGCCGTACACCCGTTCTTCGGCAAGCTCACCTACGTGCGCGTTTACTCCGGCCAGGCTATCCCAGGCGAGAACATGCTCAACTCCACCAAGAACAAGAAGGAGCGCGTGGGCAAGCTCTTCCAGATGCACGCGAACAAGGAGAACCCGGTCGAGCACGCTGACGCCGGTAACATCTACGCGTTCATCGGCCTGAAGGAAACCACCACCGGTGATACCCTCTGTAACCCGGACAACCCGATCATCCTCGAGTCCATGGACTTCCCGGATCCGGTTATCCAGGTTGCTATTGAACCGAAGACCAAGGCTGACCAGGAGAAGCTGGGTACCGCTATTCAGAAGTTGGCTGAAGAGGACCCGACCTTCACGGTCCAGCTCGACGAAGAATCCGGCCAGACCGTTATCGGCGGCATGGGTGAGCTGCACCTGGACGTCTTGGTTGACCGTATGAAGCGCGAGTTCAAGGTTGAGGCAAACATCGGTAACCCGCAGGTTGCTTACCGTGAGACCATTCGCAAGAAGGTTGAGTCCCTGGACTACACCCACAAGAAGCAGACCGGTGGTTCCGGCCAGTTCGCAAAGGTTATCGTCACCATCGAGCCTTATAACCCGGATCCGGAAGAGCTGGAAGAGGGCGAGTCCGCAACCTACAAGTTCGAGAACTCCGTCACCGGTGGCCGTGTTCCGAAGGAGTACATCCCGTCCGTCGACGCGGGTATCCAGGACGCTATGCAGTACGGCTTCGTTGCTGGCTTCCCGCTGGTGAACATCAAGGCCACCCTCGAGGATGGTGCTTACCACGATGTTGACTCCTCTGAGATGGCCTTCAAGCTCGCTGGCTCCCAGGTCCTCAAGGAGGCCGTTGCTAAGGCAAAGCCGGTTCTGCTTGAGCCGATCATGGCCGTTGAGGTCGTGACCCCGGAGGAGTACATGGGTACCGTTAACGGTGACATCTCCTCCCGCCGTGGCCAGGTCTTCGCTATGGAAGACCGCTCCGGCGCCAAGGTGGTTAAGGCTAAGGTTCCGCTGTCCGAGATGTTCGGCTACATTGGTGACCTGCGTTCTTCCACCGCTGGTCGTGCAAACTTCACCATGGTCTTCGATTCCTACGCTGAGGTTCCCTCCTCCGTGGCACAGGAGATCATCGAGGAGCGCACCGGCGCCAAGGCCTAAGGCTTAAGGGGATCCGATCGATTCCCTTGCCTGTGGGGGCTGGTAGTCTTCGCCAGTAGGCACCAGCTCCCAACGCTGGGGAGGTAGCGGTCCGCTGAGTGCGTAAAGGTTTTTGCGCGTTGAGCCGGCCGTTACCCTCCCAGGATCCTTTAAATTGATTCTTGTCGAGGGTCAACGTCCGCACGTGTTGGGCGGGGTTACCTCCTATTTGGGCAGTTTGAAAAAACTGCGGCATAAATCTAGGATCGTGTAACTGGCACGTAAGAAAGCGTCATTAGCGCTTATGGGCTTCGGCTCGAAGTGCCAATGGCAATACAAACCACGTGGCTGCGAAATACGTAGCCGCCATAGAGTCCAGGAGGACAAACAGTGGCAAAGGAGAAGTTCGAGCGTACGAAGCCGCATGTGAACATCGGCACCATCGGACACGTCGACCACGGCAAGACCACCACCACCGCAGCGATCACCAAGGTTCTGGCTGACGCTTACCCGGAGGAGAACACCGCTTTCGCATTCGACTCCATCGATAAGGCTCCTGAGGAGAAGGAGCGCGGTATTACCATCAACATCTCCCACGTGGAGTACTCCACCCCGAAGCGCCACTACGCACACGTGGACGCCCCGGGCCACGCCGACTACATCAAGAACATGATTACCGGTGCTGCTCAGATGGACGGTGCCATCCTGGTTGTTGCTGCAACCGATGGCCCGATGCCGCAGACCCGCGAGCACGTTCTTCTGGCTCGCCAGGTTGGCGTTCCGTACATCCTCGTTGCACTGAACAAGTGCGACATGGTTGACGATGAGGAAATCATCGAGCTCGTCGAGATGGAGATCCGCGAGCTGCTTGCTGAGCAGGACTACGACGAGGAAGCTCCGATCGTTCACATCTCCGCTCTGAAGGCTCTCGAGGGCGACGAGAAGTGGGTACAGTCCGTCATCGACCTGATGGACGCCTGCGACGAGTCCATCCCGGATCCGGAGCGCGAGCTGGACAAGCCGTTCCTGATGCCGATCGAGGACATCTTCACCATTACCGGCCGCGGTACCGTTGTTACCGGCCGTGTTGAGCGTGGCTCCCTGAACGTCAACGAGGACATCGAGATCATCGGTATCAAGGACAAGTCCATGTCCACCACCGTTACCGGTATCGAGATGTTCCGCAAGATGATGGACTACACCGAGGCTGGCGACAACTGTGGTCTGCTTCTGCGTGGTACCAAGCGTGAAGAGGTTGAGCGTGGCCAGGTTTGCATCAAGCCGGGCGCTTACACCCCGCACACCAAGTTCGAGGGTTCCGTCTACGTCCTGAAGAAGGAAGAGGGCGGCCGCCACACCCCGTTCATGGACAACTACCGTCCGCAGTTCTACTTCCGCACCACCGACGTTACCGGCGTTATCAAGCTGCCTGAGGGCACCGAGATGGTTATGCCGGGCGACAACGTTGAGATGTCCGTAGAGCTCATCCAGCCGGTCGCTATGGACGAGGGCCTGCGCTTCGCTATCCGCGAGGGCTCCCGTACCGTCGGCGCTGGCCGCGTTACCAAGATCCTCGGCTAATTCTCGCTAGGGCTTAAGGCCCTTCCTGATTAGCAGGTCTGTAAGCCGCTCAATCCCTGATGGGGTTGGGCGGCTTTGGTGATCGTGGGCCTACTAGGCTTAGGAGTCATGTTTGACCCAACCCGTATTGACCGAACCCTCGCCGCCCTGCGTGCCGCGTGGGAAGGCCAACCGGACTTACCTTTGGGAACCCTGTTCGGAATGCTGGCGGCGGAAGGATACGGCTGGGGCGTGCCTGACGACGAACTCACCGCCCGTCTAGAGTCCATGGCAGCCGTTCACCCGCCGCTCGTGCCTCTCGACGGCCACCTCATCACCGAAGGCCTCTGGCTCGTCGTTACCCCGTCTCATCGCGTTACCGTGATGCCCACAGTCCCTACCTTTTCTCCTCATGGCCCTGTTGTTCCGGCTTCGACCAAGTCCTCAGAGCACCCGGTATCCATGGTGCCCACCGCGCTTCCGGCGGGCCTGGTTGACAAGGCTCCCACCGAGTCCTCACGGTGCCTCGATGAGCAGCGCATCCCAAGCCAGTTTCAAGAGGAGAACGCCTCTACTTCCCAGCCGCATCGAGCCACGTGCGTGGCAGTCGTACGGCCGGTATCGAAGGAAGGACAACGAGGGCAACCTGTGGCGTGGCAGGTCTCAGCACTCCGTCCGGTGGGCCCTGGCCGCCCGCTTGTCCTCGCAGACACGGAAGGTTTCGAGCACCGCTTTGGTGTTATCGAGTCTGTTACCCGCCTGCGCGAAGACCATCGCAGCTTGACTGGATTGAAGCGCCGCAGCGTGGGGGACCGCGTGTGGTTCATCCGCACCGATACGGAAACAATCCTCCTCGACCACGGTCTGCATATCATCGAGCGCAAAAACCGGGAGCTCATCCGCACTGATTTCTCGTGGCATCGCATCGAGGAGGGCGAAGTCGGAAGCGCATTCCGCGTTCACCTCTCACGTGGAACCATGCACACGTTCGGCCTCATCAAGGAGCTCATCCTCGCCGAGTCAGAGCCCTGGAGTGCTCCTCCCTCGCCACCCCATTAATCAGTCCTGGTGCGCCGAGCCTTGCTCGGGGCTGGCCTTGATTGGCGGGGTCGCCTTTAAGAGCTTAAGAATCCCCGTTGCTCCTGCTGCTTCCGGCAGCACGTGAAGCCGGACTTGGGGTCGCTGGATCGCCCGTCAGTCTGGCTTTGGATGATGGGTAGCGCTGGCATAAAGCTCGCAGGTTTTCCTGCGTGCCTTGTTGTGTTTTGTGGGTGGTGTCTGAAGGATCGCCGGTGTGCCCGC
>NZ_KV818435.1:0-67192 GCF_001814945.1 Corynebacterium sp. HMSC066C02
AAAAAGTACATTGGCACACTATTGAGTTCTCAGACATCGTCACCACACAGCCATACGGCCCGCTTTAAGCGAAACGCAGTACTGCGAGTAAAGAAAATATTTGTTGTCAGGGCCTGTTTTCCTACCGCCTCTCTCCAAGAACCTCTGTTCCTGTGGGGCGCTGTCGGTCGCGCTGACTCATATAAAGTTACATACGGCCTTGAAAAAACACAAATATGCACTTCAAAGAAGGTTTTTATCCCTTCTTGAAGTGCACAAAGACAACCGTTTAACGCCGACATTGGTTGGCGCTCAGCGTGACCCAAACCAGCCCATGAGGCCCGGGCTAAACACGTTGGTCTTTTTAGCCATCCGGGGATACGCGGCAACCCACACAACGTAGATGATTGCCATCCCTGTGAACGTCCACCCCATCGCAACGTTGGGATTGATAAGCCACGCTATGAACAGTATGGCGATTGCTCCCGCTAGCGCAGTTGTGTAAAGCCACGTCGGTTTGTCGGTAATGGCGAAACTTAAAAGTAGTGACGTTGTAGCAAGACACACGATGGTGAACCCCGCTGGATTGCCGGTCCACATCATCGCTACCAGATCGGCCACGAGCGATAGGACCACGGGGATTGCCGTGCACAGCAACGTGGCCTTAGCCCAGGCACCGCGCGGCAGCCCAAAGGCCACTGCATCTTTGAGTGAGCTGCGGATTGAATCAGCAACTAGCGGCAGGACAATCAACGTAACAATGACACCCACGATGCCCACGGCGGCATCCCACAGCTTGCTCACCACGATGGTTATGGCTATTGCGATGGCTACACCGATCGCAGTCCACATCCACGCGCGGACCTGGGGACGCAACACAATTTGGGAGACCGGGGACGCTGAGAACCAGCCCGTCGAAGAATCACCATCGCTGCCTACGATGAGGGAGCTCGCGGTCATGCGCGATGGCTCGACGCGCTTGGCCACGCAGAATATCCACGCTGCCGTTGGCGCGATGAGAGTCCACCACGGAAAGGCGAAGGGCGCGCTAACAAGAATGAGCACAAGCGTCAGGGAAGCATTGATTCGCCGGTGCCCATTCCACACCCGGGTGCTCAACCCAAAGGTCAGATAACGCGTGAAATCAGGCTGCGAAAGGTAAACCATAAGGACCATAAAGAGTGAGTAACCAATGGCCCACCCTTGCCCGCGATCCATTCCCAGCACCGGAAGGACAACAATCCACAAGGCAAAAAAGAAGCTGTTCCAGCTCAGCGCCATATGTCTATAGAGCTTCATCATGCCTCCCCCAATGCCAACACTGCCTGTTCGAGGGATACCTCGCTGGCACGCAAACCCATTTCCTGGGCCATGTCGAAGACGTTGGTGGTGTGGTTGGGGCGGGCGTCGACAAGCGCGCGGTCTGCCACGGCTGAGGTTTCGCGCTCAAGGACCGGAAGCTGCAGGCGCCCCAGCGCGCGATCGAGAGCTTCGGCAGAGCCGGTGAGTTGGACGACGCCCTCAATGAACTCATCGATGGGTCCGGAGATCGGGCTCTCCCCCATCAAAGCCACGGTATCGAGCAAACCGGATAACTCGTTGAGGTGGTGGGTGGAGACAATGATGGTGCGGCCATGCTCCTCGCGTAAGACTTCGTAGAATACTTCCCGCTTGGAAGCGTCGAGGCCGAGATAGGGTTCGTCGAGAAGCATGTACGGCACCCCCGAAGCCACCGCGACAATGAAGCTCGCCGCCGACTTCTGCCCGCGGGAAAGCCCCGAGTAGTTCTCCATCGGGAGCTCGAAACGCTCCACCAATTCCTCGGCGCGCTCCTTGTTCCAGGTGGGCCAGCGCAGGCTGGCTACGGTGAAGACTTTCTTCACGTTCCAGCCTTCGGGCAAGGGGTTGTCGATACCCATAAGCACAACCTTGTTGAGCACCTTTTCATTGTCATAGGGCTTGTCACCATCGACCTTGATGCCGGAAGCATTCAGCTGTCCGGCAATCTTGCGTAGCAACGTGGTCTTACCAATACCGTTGGGGCCGACGAGGCCATGTGTGAGGCCGTCGCCGAAGGTGAAGTGTGGGGTGGAAATCATGAGTAGAGTCCTCGGCTTTCTGCGACAAGATCAATGAGGTCATGGAGCTGCTGGCGGGTATAGCCCAGGTGCACGGCTTCGTCGATCAGCGGCGCGGCGTACTCGGCTGCAAATTCTTGGCGACGCCGCGCGCGAATCATTTCGGCTGCACCTGAGGTGACAAACATCCCGATGCCCCGGCGCTTTTCGAGGATCCCCAGATCCACGAGAAGAGAAAGGCCTTTACGGGCGGTGGCGGGATTGATGCTATGGAAGGCGGCCAGCTCGTTCGTGGACGGCGCCTGTGCCCCTTCGGTGAGGGTGCCTTCGATAATGGCGTCCTCAATGAGCACAGCTATCTGACGGAAGAGCGGCTGCGCGGAGTTATCCATGCCGACTCCTTAGCTGGTTGGTTACTCATGTAACTAACCATATAACCATCCTTTAGTCCTGGCAAGACTGCATCGAGCCCTGACTTTGACCTGGGAATTCCCTCAAGGTTATCGACGTTTTGTGACTAATGGGGCACACTGGAACACACCGGCCTTAGGCTGGAAGACCTCACAGAAGTGACCTAAGAAAATTATTTAGAAGAAATAGAACGGAATTTAGGAGCCATGCTTGAACGAACACTTGTCTTCGTCGACACGTCATATCTACTCGCCAGTTTCTATAACTCATGGGAAACGGGTGCCCGAGCCCAGCTAGAGATTGATTTACCCGAAGTAGTCAGCTCCCTTGGTTCCATGATTGAGAACCAGGTTGGAAACCGTATTCACCGCCAATACTGGTATGACGGAATCCCGGATACTGGGCCCCACCGCTACCAGCGAGCGTTGCGCGTCTGCGATGGCGTGCAGCTGCGTACCGGCCAACTCATCGAATGGGGCGAGCGCCGCACCCAAAAAGCGGTGGATACCCGCCTTGTCGCCGACATGATCGTCTCCGCTATGAAGGGCCAAGTCACGGACTTTGTTTTGGTCTCCGGCGACGCCGACATGATCCCCGGAGTGCAGGAAGCCGTCAATAACGGCGTGCGCGTGCACCTCTACGGCTTCGGCTGGGATTCAATGTCCTCCGCTCTGCGCCATGCGTGTGATTCCACCACAATCCTTGATCCGCGCGAGGACTTCGCCGATGCAATGGAGCTCGAGGTTCTCGAAGGCCCGCTACCGCCGACCATCCGCGAACCCCAGAATTCCGAGGACGGCAGCGAGGACGTGAGCGATGCCGCTAGCGAGCTCGCTCCGGAATGCGAAGAACCTACCGAGGCACAAGCTGCTTTCCCCTCCGCACCGAAACCCGGGCCGGCCACTCCTTCTGCCGCGGCACAAGATGTGGCGGCCACGGCCGCTCACCCCGAGTCAGCAGCACCCAGCGTCCCCGCCGAGGACGAGGAGCCCTCCCAGCCTGGAACCGCTGCTCAGGAGCCTGCCGACAAAGAGTCGGAAGCAGACACCGAAGCCTCGAAGCCTGCTCCCAAGCCGGCCGCGCCAAAGCCGTCGATGATGGCACCGCGCCGCAAGCTACGTTCGAAGTACGTTCCGCTCCCTGAAGAAGTGTGGAGCTCCGCCGGGTTCCAGTCTCCCTTTGATGTGGGACAGCAATATGCCTCGTGGTGGTTCGACAACGCTGCGAGCGCTGATCAACGCGACCAGGCTCACCTGCTATCGGGCGGCGGGCTGCCACCGGAAATCGACCGCCCGCTGCTGCAGTTCGCCTGTGAAACGCTGCACGAGTACACGCTCACCGAAACCCAGCGCGTCAACCTGCGCGATGGCTTCCACTCGGGCATCCGCGGCGTGCTCATCAATATCCGCCGGCAAGATAGCTAAAACACCACAGAGACCTTTGAGAGCATAAGGCGCTGAAACTCCCAGGCCGCGCTACGCGGCCCGCTCTCAAAGGTCCCTTTTCTATGCGGTGATGTGGTCCGCGGTGGCTACTGCTTGCCCTCGGTGGTCTCCGATTCGGAACCAACACCAGCTTCGGTGCCAGTCTCAAGCGCTTGGTCGCTAGCGAAGGGGGAACCTTCGATCTCCTTATTCTTGGCCATCTCGGCGCGAATCTCGTCCAAGCGGGACGCGGCGGCCGTATCGTGACCCGCGGCCGAAATCTCCTGAATCCGGCTGCCACCAGTTGCCTGGTGCAGCTCCTGAGCGCCGAGGGCATCGGCGTAGCGCTTCTCAATCTTGGCGCGTACCGAATCCAACGTTGGCGTGGAATCATCGGGCTTGAGCTCGTTCATAGAGTCCAAGGCCTCAGCGTTCTTCTCCTGCATCGCTGCCTGATCAGCCTGGGACAGCAACTGGTCCACCTGCGCGAGCTGCTCCTTAAGGCGGGCCTCCGACTGCTGCTGCTGGGCCTTCGCCTGCTCGGCAGCTTGGGCGGCGGCCTCGTGCTGGGACTTCAGATTGGCCAACTCATTCTCTACGGCGACCAGCTGGCTCGCCACGACCTCTGCCGCTTGGTTGTACTCGGCGGCCTTCTGCGGATCCTCGGAAGCATCCGCCAGCTCCAGCGCCCGGCGGGTCTGGTCTTGGTAGTCCTTCTGGGACTTCACCAGGCGGTTGAGCTGCATTTCCAGCTGGGTTTTGCGTCCAATAATCTCCGCCGCATGTTCGGAAATCTGGCGATGTTGCTCTTTCGCACCTTCCACGGCCTGCTGGATCTGGACCTTGGGGTCAGCGTTCTCGTCGATCTTCTGATCGAAAGAAGCCATCACATACTTCCAGCCTTTGCTAAATGGATTTGCCATCGCACTCACTCCTTAGTGGTTCCTGCAACAGTATTTAATGCAGCTCTTATTAGTGGCCTATATAAAAAGACGCTTTCCTGCGAGTGTAGCGATACTCACAGGAAAGCGCGCGCGGCGGGCGTACTTGGCCCTCCGCACCAAGGAGAAGTCTTCGGGACTATTCCGCCTTCTGGCTCTCCACCTGGGCGCGGACTTCGTCCATGTCGAGGGCCTTAACCTGGCCGATGAGATCCTCCAGGGCTGCCGGCGGCAGGGCGCCAGCCTCACGGAAGACCAGGATGCCATCGCGGAAAACCATCAAGGTAGGGATGGACTGAATCTGCAGCTTCGCAGATAGCTCCTGGTTGGCCTCAGTATCCAGCTTGGCAAACGTAGCATCAGGGTGCTCTTCAGATGCCTTCTCAAAGACCGGGCCGAAGCGCTTGCACGGGCCACACCATTCCGCCCAGGCATCGACGAGCGTGATGCCGTCGGCAGAGATGGTCTCCTGGAACGTGTCCTCAGTAATGTCAATCGTTGCCATGTTGTTCCTATCAGTCTCGGGGATTTTTGTCGGTTCTATCAACCCTCAACGGTACACAAGACTCGATTATTCCTTGCGCGTATACCCCAGGGGGGTATATTCTTGGCAGTAGCATTAACCGTTAAGAAGAGAGAAGGATTCATCACCATGAGCACCACAACCTACACCGTTACCGGCATGACCTGTGGCCACTGCGAGCTTTCCGTCAAGGAAGAGATCTCAGAGATCAGTGGCGTAACCGACGTTACTGCCGACCACACCACCGGCGCAGTCACCGTCACCGGGGAGGGTTTTAGCGATGAGCAAGTTGCTGCTGCCGTCGCCGAAGCCGGCTACGAATTGGCCTAAACACCATGACTACCAGCCTCACCCTCGGCATCACTGGGATGACCTGTACGTCGTGCTCCTCCCGCGTCGAGCGCAAACTCAACAAACTCGACAACGTTGAAGCCACGGTCAACTTCGCCACGGAGTCTGCCTCCGTGAGTTATGACCCTGCAACGACGACGCCCGCCGATCTCATCGACGTCGTCGAAGGCGCGGGCTACGGAGCCTTCACCATGGACGGTGAGGGGGAGGAACCAGCAAGCACGGCGGAGGATGCTCGCGAGAGCGAAGCCTCCGACATCCTTCAGCGCACCCTGCTCTCTGCGGCACTCTCCCTACCAGTGATGCTGCTTTCCATGGTCCCGGCCCTGCAGTTTCAGCACTGGCAGTGGGCCTGCTTGATGCTCACGACACTCGTCTACGTCATCGGCGGAGCACCCTTCCACCGCGCTACCTGGGCCAATCTGAAGCATGGCGCTGCCACGATGGATACTCTCATCACACTGGGCACTACCGCCGCTTTCGGTTGGTCCCTCTACGCGCTCTTTTTCGGCGATGCCGGAATGCCCGGTATGACCATGCACATGACGCTACGCTCCAATGACGCGCAGATGGACCACATCTACCTCGAATCCGTCGGCATGGTTATCACCTTCCTGCTGCTTGGACGGTGGTTTGAGCTCAAAGCTAAGGGGCGCTCCTCCGAGGCGCTCACCACGCTGCTGACTATGGGGGCTAAAGAAGCCACCGTGCTTCGCGACGGCACCGAAACCCGCATTCCCGCCAGCGAGCTCCACGTAGGCGATGTTTTTGTGGTCCGTCCCGGCGAGAAGATCGCCACCGATGGCGTGGTTCTCAGCGGTCATTCCGCCGTGGATGAATCCCTGCTCACCGGCGAGTCAATGCCGGTTGAGGTTTCACCCGGCAGCACGGTGACGGGCGCTACCATCAACGCCTCTGGGCGCCTTGAGGTGCGCGCCACCCGCGTTGGCTCCGACACCGTTTTGGCCCAGATGGGCGCGCTGGTCACTGCGGCCCAGACCTCGAAGGCCCCTGTACAACGTCTCGCGGACCGCATCGCCGCCGTCTTTGTCCCGATCGTCATCGGCATCGCTCTCCTCGCCCTCGTGGCACACCTGTTGTTCGGTGGTATCGCCCCAGCCTTCGTGGCCGCCGTCTCCGTCCTCATCATCGCGTGTCCGTGCGCCATGGGCTTGGCGACGCCCACCGCAATCCTCGTGGGCACCGGGCGCGGCGCCGAACTGGGAATCCTCATCAAGGGCCCGGAGATTTTGGAATCGACGCGCCAGATCGACACCATCGTTCTAGATAAAACGGGCACCATCACGGAAGGCCAGATGTCGGTGGGAGCAATCCAATCTACGGCAGGGCACACGCAGCAGGACGTTCTTCGTCTCGCCGCGGCCGCAGAGCAGGGCTCCGAGCACCCCATCGCACGCGCCATCCGCACGGCTTACGACGGCGAGCTCCCCACAGCCGAAGACTTCCACGAGCTTCCCGGCCAAGGCATCGAGGCAACGATTGAGGGCGCGCACGTGCGAGTCGGCCGGCCGCCTGCGGGCTATGAGGGCACCGGGACCCAAGTCGGCGTCTACGTCGATGACACCCTGGCAGGCTCCATCGAGCTGCAGGATCGCATCAAGGAATCCTCCGCCGCCGCCATCGCAGCAATGCACAAGCTAGGACTTACACCCCACCTACTCACCGGGGATAACGCCGGCGCGGCGCGTGCAGTGGCGCGAGCCGTTGGCATTGATGATGCCAACGTGACAGCGGAGGTCATGCCCGCAGACAAAGTGGATACTATTGCTCGTCTGCAGGAGCAGGGGCGCACTGTGGCCATGGTGGGCGATGGCGTCAACGACGCCGCAGCGCTCGCGCAGGCGGACCTCGGAATCGCGATGGGCGCGGGAGCAGACGTGGCCATCGAAGCTTCCGATATCACGGTGATGAACAACGACCTGCGCTCCGTTGCCGAGGCAGTGCGACTCGCGCGCAGCACCCTGCGCATCATCAAGGGCAACCTATTTTGGGCCTTCGCCTATAATATTATTCTTCTTCCTGTGGCAGCGTTTGGCCTGCTCAACCCCCTACTGGCGGGGTTGGCAATGGCCCTGAGCTCAGTCTTTGTGGTGACCAATTCTCTGCGGCTGAAAAGCTTTACCCCCGAGGAGTAAGCTTAGCCTGCATGAATCGTCTTGATCATCGCTCTATCTCACGCACGGAGAGGCTCGACCGCCTTCCCGTCACTGGAAAACACAAACGTCTCCTCTTCGGCTCCGGCATCGGCTGGGCGCTCGACGCCATGGACGTGGGCCTCATCTCCTTCATCATGGCCGCTTTGGCCGTGCACTGGGGGATCACACCGACCCAATCCTCCTGGCTGGCGTCCGTGGGCTTCATCGGCATGGCCTTGGGCGCCACCTTCGGCGGCCTCTTGGCCGATAAGTTCGGCCGCCGCCACATTTTTGCTCTGACCCTGCTGGTCTATGGCCTTGCCACGGGCGCTTCTGCCCTGGCAACGGGCCTCACGCTCCTCATCATCCTGCGCTTCTTCATCGGACTTGGCCTCGGCGCTGAGCTGCCGGTGGCCTCCACGCTGATTTCCGAGTTCGCACCGCTCAAGGTGCGCGGGCGCATGGTCGTTCTGCTGGAGGCCTTCTGGGCGGTGGGGTGGATCCTCGCTGCGGTAATTGGAACGTTCGTGGTGGGGGCGTCGGAAAGCGGCTGGCGCTGGGCCCTAGCGCTCGGCATGGTGCCCGCGCTCTACGCTCTCTATGTACGCCTTCACTTGCCTGAATCAGTGCGCTTCCTAGAGTCGAAGGGCCGCCACGAGGAAGCAGAAGAAATCGTCGCTTCCTTTGAGGCCGAGGTAGACGAGGCGGACATTGACCGCACGACCCCGGCACCGACCTACTCCGAGGAAGATGTCACCGCCACCAGCATTTGGTCAAAGTCCTTGCGCGGGCGCACGCTGGCGCTGTGGACCATCTGGTTCTGCGTCAACCTCTCCTACTACGGCGCCTTCATTTGGATTCCGTCACTGCTTGTCGCGGATGGCTTCTCCCTGGTGAAGTCCTTCAGCTTCACGCTGATTATCACTCTCGCCCAGCTACCCGGCTACGCCGCAGCCGGCTGGCTCATCGAGGTCTGGGGCCGCCGCTCGACCCTAGCGATATTCCTCGTGGGTTCCGCCCTGTCGGCCGGGTTCTTTGGTTTCGCTAACACTGAAGCCATGATCATCCTGGCCGGTTGCCTGCTCTCCTTCTTCAACCTTGGCGCGTGGGGTGCGCTGTACGCCATCGGCCCGGAGCTCTACCCCACCGCCCTGCGCGGGCGCGGTACCGGTGCGGCAGCTGGCTTCGGCCGACTCGCATCAATCCTGGCACCGCTCATCGTTCCGCCGCTCATCGCGGTGGCAGGAACGGGCTCGCTCTTCGCGCTGTTCGCAGCAGCCTTCGGCCTCGCAGCTGTAGCAGCACTGACACTGCCAGAGTTCAAGGGCAGGACCCTTGCTCAATAGGGTCGCCCTTGGCGCGTGGATCGCGGTCATGGCCGCGCTCACCACGCTTAAGCCCTTCTATCAGATTGGCTACCTCTGGAAGCCGGAGAACCAGCGAGTTCGTGACCTGCGTTTGGTGCCACTTGATGAGTTCTCCGGAGGCACCTGGTTTGGCCCGCTTTTTGAGTATGCGGGCAATACCGCCTTTTTCATTCCTTTCGGCATGCTCGTCTTCAGCATGTGCCGATCAATCAAGGCAACGGCCGCGTGGGGATTCGCGCTGAGTTTGGCACTGGAAACAGTCCAGTATGCCTTCGCGCTAGGACGCACTGATATTGATGACCTCATCTTCAATACGATCGGCGTGCTCATCGGCGCGGCATTCGCCCGGCTTTGTGGCGAGCGCTTCTTCCCGGTGTGGCGATGGCTGGCGCTCGCCGCGGCTGCGGTCTTCTTGGTCTTGGTCATCCTCGGCCCACGGTTGGGTGACCCCAACGCTGTCGTGGACCTGTAATTTAACCGTGCGCCATGTTGACGAACTTGGAGTAGTGCAGCTGGTGCGCCACCTTCACCGTGTCGATCGGGCCGCCACGGTGCTTGGCCAGGATGATATCCGCCTCACCGGCGCGGGGATCATCGCGGTCTTGTGAGTCTGGGCGGTAGAGCAGCATAACCATATCGGCGTCCTGCTCAAGCGAGCCGGATTCACGCAGATCCGCCAGCTGCGGCTTCTTATCGGTACGGGATTCTGGACCACGGTTCAGCTGCGAAATCGCGATGAGCGGAACTTCCAGCTCCTTGGCCAACAGCTTGAGCTGGCGCGAGAACTCCGAAACCTCTTGCTGGCGGGACTCCACCTTTTTGCCTGAAGACATCAGCTGCATATAGTCCAGCACAATGAGGTCTAGACCGTGCTGCTGCTTGAGGCGGCGGGCCTTGGAGCGAATTTCCATCATGGTGAGGTTCGGGGAATCATCGATGAACAGAGGCGCATCCTGGATGCGGTTGAGGGTGTCATCGATCTTGGCCCAATCCTCCGTGGACACGCGGCCACCGCGCATATCCGACAGCTTCACTTCCGCCTCCGCAGACAACAGGCGCATGACGATCTCTGAGGCAGACATCTCCAGGGAGAAGACCACGGAGGTCTTGTTATGCTGCAGTGATGCCGAGCGCATGAAGTCCATGGCCAGCGTGGACTTACCAACGCCAGGGCGGGCGGCGACGATGATCATCTGGCCGGCACGCAGACCATTGGTCAGGTTATCGAGGTCGATGAAACCGGTGGGCACGCCGGACTCCACGCCGTTTTGTTGCAGGGCGGCGAGTTCATCAATGGTGGGATCGATGAGATCACTCAGCGCACGGTAATCCTCGGTCGTTTTCTTCTGCGCGACAGCGAAAACTTCCTGCTGGGCGCGGTCCAGCACGGACTCAATCTCCATGTCTTCGGAGCCTTGGAAGCCGAGTTGGACGACTCTTGTTCCAGCGTCCACCAGCTTGCGCAGCACCGCCTTCTCCGCGACAATCTCCGCGTAATAGCGGGCGTTGGCAGCGGTTGGCACCGTGGCCAACAGGGTATGCAGGTAGGGCGCACCGCCAACGCGCTCGAGGTTGTTATATCGATCGAGTCGGGCCGCCACAATCACCGCATCAATGTCGGTGCCTGCGGCATAAAGGTCAATCATGGCCTGGTAGATGAGCGTGTGCGCAGGATAGTAAAAATCCTCCGGCTCCAGCTCTTCAATGACCTCCATGACCGTGTTCGGGCTCAGGAGCATAGCACCAAGGACGCCTTGTTCTGCCTCACGGTCCGCGGGCGGCTGACGGAATTCGCCGTAACGCTTAGGCTCCTCCTGCCGGTAGGAGCGGCGGGGTTCCTCCTCTACCGGCTCCGGTGGTGGTGGAACCTGGTCATCATCAAAACTGGCATTAGTCATTGCTCATTAATCCCACCGTTCATTAATCCCACCCTGGCCGTGTGCCTGAAATCCTCACTCTTCTCCGCGCCGGACGGCCAGGCTTCGATGCAGTGCCGAGCGGCAACCGCGCGTTGTACACAACAGTCTAGCTGAGGGTCAAGACACTACCCCTTGGGCATAACTCCCATAGTTATCCACAGAGACCTGTGGAATTCCCAGGTCAGCAAAGACACGGTGTGCAAAGACAGAGGTCAGGGCTGTGGATAACTTTGCAGCGCTGTGACCTGCGATGATTATTTCCACTGGTCAGGATAGGTTTTTCCTAGTGTGAAAATCCGCACAAAACCGGTGGAAAAGTAGGCCCCCATCTGAATATCGCCCCTACCAGCGGGTTAACACCGTGCGCCGTGAGTAAATTCACCGTTAACTCACCACCGAGTTATCCACAGATAGTGCGAGTTATCCACAGTTTGAGTCTTTCCCCAAATCTCTATCCCCAAAAGCCCACAAAACGGCCTGAGGCCGTGCTTCCTCTCACCACCTCACATAGTGGGAGGAGCACGGCCTCAAGCCTTGCTGTTGTCTTAAGGTCACGTCCTGCGTACCGGCGCCGCGCCTCACACGCGGGCGGACGGAGGGTGACCGTCGTGCGCCTTAGTTCTTAGGCAGCGACGACCGAGAAGTTCACCTTGCCGATAACGTCAGCGTGCAGCTTCAGCTCGACTTGGTAGTTGCCGGTCTTCTTGACCAGGCCCTTGGGAAGCACAACAATGCGCTTGTCCAGCTTCGGGCCGCCAGCGGCGGCAACGGCGTTCACGATGTCCTCTGCGGACACGGAGCCGAAGAGCTTGCCGGACTCGGAGGTCTTCACCGGGACGTTAACGTCCTTGAGCTCCTCCAGCTGGGTACGGATCTCGCGTGCATGGTCCAGGTCGCGGATTGCGCGAGCTTCCTGGGCGCGCTTGATGCCCTCGATCTGCTTCTCAGCACCGCGGGTGGCAACGATAGCCAGGCCGCGCGGAAGCAGGTAGTTACGTCCGTAGCCGTCCTTAACCTCTACAATTTCGCCGGGGGCGCCGAGGTTCTCAACGGCAGCGGTGAGGATCAGCTTCATGATCCCTGCCTTTCAATTGAGTTAAATGAATACTTGCGTGACAGTTTTAGAACGGGGGTTCTGCATCCGCACCACCAAAGCTTCCTGCTTGGGGTGCCGAATTCCACGGATCGTTGCTCGGAGCCGACTGCTGGGACTGCTGCGGGGCAGAGGACTGGGACTGGTTTCCAGAGAAACCACCCTGGTTTCCGGAGAAACCGCCTTGGTTGCCACCGCTGTAGTTAGCACCACCCTGCTGCTGGCCGCCATAGTTGCCGCCGCCGTTGCCGGACTTGCGGTTAACCTGAGCGGTTGCATAACGCAGGGACGGGCCGACCTCATCGACCTCAATCTCAAAAACAGTGCGGTTCTCGCCCTCACGCGTCTGGTAAGAGCGCTGGCGCAAACGGCCAGTAACGATAACGCGCATGCCCTTGGTCAGGGTCTCCGCAACGTTTTCTGCGGCTTGGCGCCACACGTTGCAGGTGAGGAACATGGCCTCGCCATCCTCCCACTGGGAAGTCTGCTGATTATAGCGACGCGGGGTGGAGGCAACACGGAAATTCGCTACTGCGGCACCCGCCGGGGTGAAGCGCAGTTCCGGGTCAGCAACGATATTACCGACAACCGTGATGTTGGTATCTCCCTGAGCCATGTCTTTACTCCTTAATATCGGTTACGTGGATTGCTCGAAACCCAGTATCCGCTATTTGCTGTCGGTGCGCAGAACCTTGGTACGCAGGATGGAGTCGTTCAGGTTCAGACGGCGATCGAACTCGAGAACGGAGTGGGATTCACACTCCAGCTCCACGACTGCGTAGATGCCCTCTTCCTTCTTGTTGATCGGGTATGCAAGACGGCGCTTGCCCCACACGTCAACCTTTTCGACTTTGCCGCCATCCTTGCGGATTGCCTCGAGGAACTTGTCTAGGGACGGGGTTACGGTGCGCTCATCCTGATTAGGATCCAGAATGATCATGACTTCGTAGTGACGCACGGACCTCATCACCTCCTATGGTCTAGTAATTGGTATCGGCCATATCACCTTTGCGGATATGACAGGAGGGTCTGTTGCGTCAAGCAACCCTCACACAGTACCGCACTGACCGGCGGAAAAGGAAATCCCCTATCTCCTCGGCCGCATCTAGTGTGTCGCCGCGACAAAGATCGCCGAACCAGCAGGAATCACAGTGAGGAACAAGAGAGCCAGCAGCCCCAGCACAATGGGCCAGGTGCGGTCTTGAGAGCGTTGAAACAGGTAATAGGCGCTCAACACGCAGATAAAACCCAGCGTGATGGAGATGATGCCCAGGATCGTCATAGTCATAGCGCAAAATCCCCCGCCAATGGATCCCTACCGCCGTGCGCCGCACGGACCTTATCTTCCGCTTTGCCCCACATCTGACGGATGATCAGCACACCGATGGCAATGATGAAGCCATCACGAGTAATCACGGCGATATCCAGCATCTCGTGCGGCAGGCCCTTATTCTCAGCCCCAAGCATGTGCCAGGTAAGGATGGGCCAGAGGAGGGCGTCGGCAAGCGCCCAGCTAAAGATGAGGCGCCAACGTGGCAGGGCCAAGAGTGCCGGTACGACGAGCCACAGTGAGTACTGCGGCGACCACACTTTGTTGAAGATCAGGAAGGCCATGATGATGAGATAGATCATCTCAGCTACCCGTGGCGCACGCGGCGTAGTAAGCCCCATAATGGCGATGGCAGCGCAGCACGCCAGGAAGGCCACGAGGGAGAAGGTGTTGAGGAATTCGGCTTCGAAGCCCACGCCCGTCACGCGACTCAACAGCGCATAGATCGTGGTCCACTCCGCACCGCGCTCTTGATTGAGCCTGAAGAACTCGCCCCACGCTTCGGGGTAGGCCAGTGCCACGGGAAGGTTCACCACGAGCCACGTGGCAATGGTGGCGACCAGCATCTTGAAGAAAGGTGCCCACCGTTTATGGCGGATGGCCAACACTAAAAACGCACCCAGGATAAACAGGGGCCACAATTTAAAGGCCGTGCCAAGGCCGATGAGGATACCGGCAAGCCAATTCTTGCGCTTCGTCACTGCGAGTAGCGCACCCACCATGAAGGCCACCGACGGAATGTCCCAGTTTGTAAAAGCGTGAATAACCACGAGCGGGCTGGCCGCCATGAGGATGGTGTCCCATGCCCGGTTCCCCGTGAGCTGAAAAACCATCACCACGGTGCCGACCCACACGAGAGACATGATGAACGCGGTCAGTCCGAAGTACCAGCTGACATCTGCCATCCCAAGCCACTCGACGGCCGGATAGGTGGTGCGCGCCAGCCACCCGACGGCTCCCTGGAAGAGGCCGGCCAGTACTGGGTACTCCATGTAGCGGGTGAGATCGCCCTCAACCCAGGAATAGGCATAGGGGAAGCCCGGCTGATCGAGTCCGCGCCCACCATAGAGAGGGACGATGTCGTTATAGCAAAAGGCCGTGTATTGGCGGTTGCCATCCCAGTTCAGGCTGATGAGGCCATCCTCGCCCCGGCGACTACCCGCACAGGTTGCCTTACTCAAAAACCCAAACGCCAAAAACGTCCACGCCAGGGTGATAACCACGCGCAAGGGTGTCCACCACCCAGCATAAGCCGAACGAGCAAAGCGCCCCGTCGGCCCACCCAGGGCGTCGACCGCGTTATGGGTCATAGACTCAGATGAGAGAGGCACGATCCGCGAAGTAGTGTGATAGCTCACCGGGCGATCAATCTCCTATTGACCAAGTAATTGGTCGAGTCCATCTCCGTTGAGAATGTCATCAAGTGAAGGGACCTCGGGCTCTGCGGGTTCGGCCGGTTGCTCAGGCTGGGCCGGCTGCGCCGGGGCATCACCATGCCCCTCGTCATGGTGTTGGCCTTCCTCTGGTTTTGCCTCGCCCTCGCCCTCAGCGGCTTCGCCCTCCGGGCTTGCCGGGGTCTGGTCCCACGTCGTGGTCTGGCTCGGGTCATAGACATAGCCCGAACCCCAACTGCCGACGCCGTAGTTGATCGGATAGGCCTGCGGGAAGGTCTGCTGCTCGACGTTAGCCAGAGAAGTGTCCAAGATGGACTTCCAGATCTTCGTCGGTGCGTCCGAGCCGTACATGATGCCGCCCCACTGATTGAAAATCGCGGAGGTGTTGTCGGCCGTGCCTACCCACACTGCTGTAGCCAGCTGGGGCGTGGAACCGACCATCCACGCATCTTTGTTCTGACCGGTGTCACCCAGCTGCGTGGTACCAGTCTTAGACGCAGACGGGCGCCCGCCAGCTAGCGCGCCATTCGACCATGCGGCAATTGGCTGCATCGCGGAGATCACGTTGTTGGCCACGTTGGCGGAGACACGGCGTTCACCGCCGTCGGTCGGGTTCTCGTAGAGGACTTCGCCGGCAGCGTTTTCTACCTTTTCCACGAAGTGCGGCTGATGCCATATGCCTTGGTTGGTCAAGGTGGCCATTGCCGTCGCTATATCGAGCGGACGCGACTGGTACTGGCCCAGCACGATGCCCTCGTACGGCGTTCCACCATTTTCAGTGAGGGTCTTTTCAATCCCCGGAAGACTGCGCGGCACGCCCAACGCATGCGCCATATCCGCGGTGTCCTGCGTCTTGTTTTCCAAGTCATCCTGGAGGCGCAGGAAGGACGTGTTATAAGAATTCTTCATTGCCTCAGCGATGGAGCAGCTACCGCAGCCGGCACCCACGTCGTTGGTCACGAGCTGCGATCCAGGCAGCTGGTAGGGCGCCGAGGAGTAATAAGTATTGAGATCGATGCCCTGCTGGAGCGCTGCGGCCAGGGTCATAATCTTGAAGGTTGAACCTGTCTGCAGCGGGGAATTGGCATAATCCCAGCCGCCAGAATCATCGCCGCCATAGTAGCCGCGCACGGCACCCGTAGCCGGGTCAATGGTGACCGCCGCTGCACGTGCATCTTCCTGCAGCACTCCCAGCTCTGCATGAGCAGCATCCGTCGACGCATTCTGGACGGTCATATCAATGGTTGTCGTCACCTTCAGGCCACCAGTGGCCAGCTGATCCTCGGTGATGCCCACACGGGACAGCTCATCGATGACCTGGTTCTTGATGTGGCCATAAGCGCCTGGCGCTTCGGTGTAAGCGGAATACTCAGACGGATCGCGAGTTTCCGGGAAGACCAACTGATCGCGTTCAGCCTGATCCAGGTCACCCATCTCAACGAGGCCATCCATGACGTAGTCCCAACGAGCATGAGAACGTTCCTCATCTACCCACGGATCAAGGACAGACGGTGACTGGATAACGCCCGCGAGCAGCGCGCCTTCTTCCTTCGTGAGGTCCTTGGCGTCCTTATTGAAGTAGGCATTGGAGGCAGCCTCGATGCCGTAGGCATTGCGGCCGAAATAGACGGTGTTGAGGTAGGCGTTCAGGATGTCCTCTTTGGCCCACTCATTGGTCATCTTCACCGAATAGATGAGCTCACGGATCTTGCGGACGTAGGAATACTCGTCACCAACTAGGGTGTTTTTCACGTATTGCTGGGTGATGGTGGAACCACCACCGGCGGTGCTATCACCCGTGAGCTTGCCCAAGACGGCGCGGCCCAGACCAGTAAAGGAGAAGCCCGAGTTGGTCCAGAACTCACGGTCCTCGGCAGCGAGGACCGAGTCCTCCACATAATCCGGGATCTCTTCCAACGTCACCTGACGGCGGTTGCCTTCCGGCGGAACGAGCTTGGCCAGTTGAGTTTCACCATCGCCGGCGACGATGGTGGAGATCTGGCTCGGCTGCAGCTCCTTGGGCCCGGGGACGTCGTATTGCGTATACGCGTAGCCGAAGAGCAGGGCAGGAATGCCCACTAGTACAAACAAAACAGCCAGCACGATCCACGGCCAGCGGCGTTTAGAGCTGGATGAATGTCGTGCGCTGCGCGAGGGGCTCTTCCGACGTTTACCGGCCTTTCGCCCAGAGGTTTCCTTCTCGGTCACTGATCCGTGTCCTCATCAATCCTGTACAGAAACTGTAAATATATGCAGCTTACCGGCGCGAACTGGGAAGCCAAAACTACCCTAGAGCATAGACCGTGGCGGCTCGAAGCAGATGATTCCAGCGGCACGCCGGACACACTTCCACGAAGTGCACGGTAAATTCCAGCCCTTCTGCGGCCATGTCCGCAATTTCCGCAGCGCTCCGCGCACTTCCCGCCCGGCGTTTTAAAGCATCTCCATAAACCCAACGGGTCAGTCGCATGTCTGATTCACACACCGGGCACGGCTTGCGCATGTCGACGCCATGGTGTTCCGCCGCCGCGCGAAGGAGAAAGTCGGCATCGCATAGCTCTTCGCGCGTCACCTTTCCCGCGCGAAGCTCACGCAGATGCTGTGCACGCTCCCATTCATAAGAGACTTCGTTGCGGTAGGCCACTTCTGGCCTTGTCTTTGCAGACTCTGCCTTTGACGGAGAATTCACGCCGGACAGTGTAGTGCCGGCGGCGTCAACAATCTAGGCCCTTTCATAGTGCTTCGCGGTGGGAAACCAAATTTTTTAATCGGCTAACTACCGCTCCGCGAAATTACTAGCTACACTTATTTTCCATGAGTGAAGAAACTATCGAATCCCCCATCCCTTACGAGGATGCCCTGGAAGTCGCCCGCCAGATCCAGCCCGCGCTCAACAAACTCATGCTCATTTTCCAGCGCACGACAGAAGGCACATCCCTCACCACGTCGCAGGTCTCCATCATGAACCAGCTGCGCATGCGCGGCCCTTCGCGCGTGAGCACCATCGCCCAGGCAGAGCTCATCCGGATGCCTACCGCCTCCAATGCGCTGTACCAATTGGAACGCCAAGGTTTCGTGGAACGGCACCGCGACGAAAAGGACCGCCGCGGTGTGCTCGTCGCCCTTACCCAGCTCGGTGAATCCGAGCTGACCATCGTCTCTCGCCAGCGTGCGGCAGCTTTGGCAGAGATCCTGCGTTGGCTCGATCCGGACGACATCAAGGATGCCAACTCCCTAGTTAACCTGATCTCCAAACTGGCCGATGTCTACCGGCCAATCATGGAAGGGAAATAGACCAAAAAGTGCCGGTAGAGCGGATTTTATTTTCCGGCATGAAGGGTCGATAATGAAGAAAACGACCCCGAACTTTTTATTGAATGGCTAAGAATTCTTCACACCCTGCGGAAGGGCCATGCTCCCCGGACGACCAGCTCCCTCCGCTCCGCGTCCTCGTGTCGTGGAGTCCTAGCTCCACCGGCACGGAGGCCATCGAGTTTGCCGCGTGGCTCGCACGTTCCACCTCCGTTCGGATTCGCGTGGTTTCAACCATTTCGCAGCCCCTCACCGTGACGTCGCTCAGCAAGCTCAGCGGTTCCTACAAGAAGTGGTTCAAGAAGGAACGCGCGACCTGCGAACGCGCTGTCAAGCAGGCCTTGAACGAAGCCGGGGTGGACAAGGAGCAGCTCGATAAGAATGTCTCCGTTCTCTTGGCAGGGCCCTCTCGCCCCCAGCTCTTGGAACAGGCGGCTAAGGACTTCAAGGCGAGCGTCATCCTCCTTGGAGCCAATCAATCCGCGCCGAAGGGCCGTTTCTTCTCGGGATCTACTGCCGACGCGCTTCTACACTACTCGCCCCTCCCCGTGGGGCTCATCCCGCGTGGTATCAAGCTGTCCAAGCACGGCGTCACCCGCATCAATTTCGCCTTTACGGACTTGGGCAATGCCGACGACCCCGCCCTGCTGCATGCCGCATGCATTGCGCAGCGCGGCGGAATCCCCCTGCGTATCCTGGCGTTTTCCGCCAAGGGGCTGGTCGACGTCCCCCTCGAATATTCTCCGACCTTTCCCCCCGATGCACCGAATTGGCGTGAGCACTCGCTCTCACTGTTGGACCGCGCCCACGATCTCATCGCGGAGACCTACCCGGAGGTATCGGTCACGACGGCCATCGGCAGTGGCCATGGCTGGTCCGGCGCGGTGGATTCACTGAAGTGGAAGAAGGGCGACCTGCTCTGCTTGGGTTCCGCTCCCATGGGGCCCATCGAACGCGTCTTCATTGGCAGCACCGCCACCGAGTTGCTTCCCCACTTGGGCGTTCCAGTACTGGTCTGTCCCAGTACCTACGATAAAGAAGCACGTTAGACTGACAAACCATGGCAGCCGAGCACCCCGAAAACGATCTCACGTCCGACGCGGACTATACGAACCTGCCTCGCCCAGAGCCCCGCAGCTTTGACGAGCTTGCCGACGAACCCGATCCCCTCACCGTCGCCGAGGCCAACCGCCGTTCCTCGCGCCAAGCGCTGTGGTTTATGATTTTCATCCTCGTCGGTTCGGCGCTCTATGCGCTTCTCCTCGCGGGCCTCTTCAAGGTCGCCGGGACCACAACCAATTGCCTCCAGGCCGAATACGCCGCTTGGCTCTGCACGAGGACCCAGCGCACCGTGTTCGCCACGACGACGCTAATCATCCCGTTCATTGGCATGATCGGCTGCGCAGTCATCATGGTGCGCAAGCTCAAGGCCTATGTGCGCTGGCGCGGTTGGATGGCCATCTTCTGGGTCATGGCCGGCAACTTCATGATCTGGTGCATCAACGATATCCAGATCCTGCTCGCCCCGGTTATCGAAAACTAGCTCTGCGCCTGGGCAGCTGCCACCTCGGCGCAATCCGGCCGGCCGCAGTGCTGTGTTTCCACATGCTGAATGCAGTCATCGCAGATGAGCACCTGCTTACGGCACGTGTCCTCGTTGATGCAGTTATGGAACGTGTTGGTTCCCGCCCCGCAATGCACGCAGTGGCCCAGCTGAATGAAGCCCGGATCCTCTAGGCCCTGGCCAAACTCGTGGTGCATGCGCTTATCAAAGACGTACATCGAGCCTTCCCACAGGCCATCGTTGCCGTACTTTTCGCCGTAGCGCACAATGCCGCCGTCGATTTGATAGACCTCGTTGAAGCCTCTGTTCTTCATCAGCGCTGAGAGGATTTCGCAACGGATGCCGCCCGTGCAGTAGGAGACCACGGGCTTGTCCTTCATCCAGTCATATTTTCCGGACTCGATTTCGGCGATGAAGTCATGCGTCGTGCGCACGTCCGGCACCACGGCATTCTTAAACTTGCCGATTTCCGCCTCCATGGCATTGCGTCCGTCGAAGAAGACGACCTCCTCGCCGCGCTCTTCTACTAGCTTGTTGACCTCTTCGGGTTTGAGGTGAACGCCGCCGCCGATGACGCCATTCTCATCCACCTTGAGCTCACCCGGCGCGCCGAAGGCCACGATCTCATCGCGCACCTTAACCGAGAGGCGCGGGAAATCCTCCGCACCGCCTTCGGACCACTTGAACTCCATCTTCTTGAAGCCCGGGTACTCGCGGGTTTCGCGCACGTAGCGCTTGCAGGCCTCCATGTCCCCGCCCACGGTGCCGTTGATGCCGTGCTCCGAAATGAGGATGCGGCCCTTCAGCCCGAGCTTCTCGCAGAGGTTACGCTGCCACAGCATGATCGCGGTGGGGTCCTCAATGGGAGTAAAGCAGTAGTAGAGGAGAATCTTGCCAATAGTCACGCCCGCAAGTCTAGGCCTGCTAATGGCAAGATCCCCAATTTTTCGGTGGAGTCTCAGCGCTTCTGGTACAGCGCGCTCTTGCGGGCAAAGACCGGATCGGAGGTCACCAGGACACCTAGGTTGCGGAAGATGCCCTCATCCACGGAACCCAAGATGGTGGTGGTGTGGACATCGCAGCCCTCGAGTTCCTTCAGTGCGTCGAGCGCGCGGCGGGCGTTCTCGTCCTTGGCCGCGGAGACAGAGAGTGCGATGAGCACCTCGTCGGTGTGCAGGCGCGGGTTCTGCGAACCCAGATGCTTGGTCTTCAGCGTCTGGATCGGCTCGATGGATTCCGGCGAGAGCAGGTGCAGGTCATCGTCGATGCCCGCCAGGTGCTTGAGCGCATTGAGCAAGGTGGCCGCCGAGCAGCCCAGAAGTGGGGAGGTGCGGCCGGTGATGATGGTGCCGTCGTGAAGCTGCAGCGCGGACGCCGGGCCGTCGGTCTCCTCCGCCTTCTGACGCGCCGGGAGCACCACCGGGCGGTCGGTGGACTTGATGCCGGCCTTCGCCATGACCACGGCGGCACGCTCGGACTGCGTGGAGTCGAGGCCGTTGCGGGCCTCCTCCACCAAAGTCTTGAAATAGCGGCGGATGATTTCCTGCCGGGAGGCCTCGCGGCAGACCTCGTCGTCGGTGATGCAGAAGCCCACCATGTTCACGCCCATGTCCGTCGGGGACTGGTAGGGAACGGTGCCGGTCAGGCGCTCAAGCAGGGACTTCAGCAGCGGGAAGGCCTCGACGTCGCGGTTGTAGTTCACCGTGGACTCGCCGTGCGCGGAGAGGTGGAAGTGGTCGATGACGTTGGCGTCGTTAAGGTCCACCGTGGCTGCCTCGTATGCCAGGTTCACCGGGTGGTCGAGCGGCAGGTTCCAGATGGGGAAGGTCTCAAACTTGGCGTAGCCCGCCTGCACGCCGCGCACGTTCTCGTGGTAGACCTGCGATAGTGCGGTAGCCAACTTACCGGAGCCCGGCCCCGGCGCGGTGACCACCACGAGGTCACGGGTGGTCTCCACGTAGTCGTTCTTGCCCAACCCCTCCTCGGAGACGATGAGGTCGATGTTGGCGGGGTAGCCCGGGATGACGCGGTGGCGCGCCACCGTCAGCCCCAGGCGCTCGAGGCGCTCGATGAAGGCCTCCGCCTGGCTGTTGCCGTCCTCGAGCTGCGTCATGACGATGTTATTGACAAGGAAGCCGCGGCCCCGGAAGACGTCGACAAGCCGCAGCACATCGTCTTCGTAGAGGATCCCCAGGTCACCGCGCATCTTTTGGCGCTCGATGTCCTTGGCGTTGATGCAGACGAGGATTTCTACGTCATCTTTGATGCGCTCGAGCATCGCAATCTTGTTATCCGGGGTGAAACCGGGCAGCACGCGGGAGGCATGCATGTCATCGAAAAGCTTGCCACCCATTTCCAGGTAAAGCTTCCCACCGATTTCTTTGCGTCGAGCGTTGATGTGCTCCGACTGCAGCTCAATGTATTTTTCACGGTCAAAACCGATTGCGCGCCCCATAGTATTTAGGCCCTTCCGTTCAACGGGTAGTACCCGGAAAGTCTACAGCAGCACTGCCCCCGCGTAGACTTCCTGACATGCCTGAGGGACACGTTATTCACCGCCTTGCTCGGACACTCAATGCGGACTTTCGCGGCGCGCCGCTGGCTGTGAGCAGCCCCCAGGGCAGGTTTGCTGCGGAGGCCGCGCTTGTCGACGCCTCACCCCTCTCCCTCGCCGAAGCCTTTGGCAAGCACCTCTTCCTCCACTTCGATGCGGATAACCCGCGCCACGTGATTTACATCCATTTGGGGCTCATTGGGTCCCTGCGCTTTGAGCCTTCCGCTGATGTGTGGGGGCAAATCCGGCTGCGCATCGATAACGGAACGATGGCCGCGAACCTGCGCGGCCCGCAGTTCTGCACGCTCATTACGGAGGAGGAGTACAAGGCCAAGGTGGCGAAGGTGGGCCAAGATCCTCTCCGCACAGACGCCGACCCTGATGCGCTGTGGGCCCGCGTGCATGCCTCGCGGCGCAGCATCGGCGCGATGCTCATGGACCAAGGACTCTTCGCCGGGGTGGGCAATATCTACCGCGCAGAAGCCCTATTCCGGCAAGAACTCTCCCCCTTCATCCCGGGCAACCAGCTCGACCGCGCGGAGTTCGATGCCATCTGGTCTGACCTGGTCGATCTCATGGACTACGGCGTGGAGCACGGCCGCATCGACACGGTTCGCCCCGCGCACACACCGGAGGCCATGGGCCGCGAGCCGCGCAAGGATGACCACGGCGGCGAGGTCTACGTCTACCGCCGCGCCGGGCTGCCGTGCCATGTGTGCGGCACCGAGATCCGGGAGCAGGTCATGCAGGGCCGCAACCTCTTTTGGTGCCCCACCTGCCAACCCGCGCGCTAGGGTGTGGGTTATGCGCCCCGCTTATACCGTTGCCACTGTCCGTGCCGCTGAGAAGCACCTGTTAGAACAGCAATCTCATGAGGATCAGCTCATGAAGCTGGCCGCCGCGGCGGTGGCAGACGCTGCTTCAGTGATGCTGGAGGCACGCCCCGGTGCGGTGCTCGTTCTCGCTGGTTCCGGCGGCAACGGCGGGGACGGGCTCTTTGCCGGGGCGGAGCTGGCTTCGCGCGGTGTCACGGTCCATGCTCTGGTTCCGGAACGCTGCCGCGAGGAGGCCCTCGCTGCGTTCCGTGCCGCCGGTGGCACGGTACTTCCTTCCGACGCGCTGCCTAACGGCAGCGCGCCCTCAGACAGCTCACTGGTAATCGATGCCATCGCTGGCCTCGGCTCCGCCCGGGGCTTAAGCGGCACCGCGCTCTCGCTTTACCGCGAAGCCACCGCTGCCGGGGCTGCAGTCTTAGCCGTCGACATGCCCACCGGCGTCGACGCCGACACGGGAGTGTGTGCTGCGGATGCCGTTAACGCCGATGTCACCGTCACCTTCGGCTCGCCGCGTCTCGGCCACGCGTTGGCCGCCGAATGCGGGCAGGTTGTGGTCTCTGATCTCTTCTTACCCGGCGCGTCCTCCTTCGCTGAGACCCTCGCCGAACTGGATAAACCCGCCGGCTTCATCGCGCACGAACCTTCCGTGCCGACGGCCTTTGCGTGGCAATCGGGCGAACTCGATCTTCCTGGCGGGCGCGCTTCCCGCCCCTGGCCGGTTGGCTGCACCGGCCCCATCGTTGATCCCACACCAGGCGCGCGCTCGGATAAGTATTCCGGGGGCGTCGTTGCTCTGGCTGCCGGCAGCGATACCTATCCGGGTGCTGGGATCCTCTGCGCCACCGCAGCGGTGCGTGCCACCCCCTCGATGGTGCGCTTCATCGGCGATAACTCGATCACATCTCTGCTGCCCGAGCTGGTCTGCCATCCCGACGTGGCCTCCGCCGGACAGGCCCAAGCCTGGGTCGTGGGCCCCGGCCGCGGTACCGATACGGCGGCGGCCACCGAGTTGCGCACAATCCTGTCCCAGGGACTGCCCACCGTTATCGATGCCGACGCCCTCACGCTTCTGGCACGCAACACCTCCTTGCGCCAGACAGTCACCGAACACCCGATGATCATCCTCACCCCGCATGAAGGCGAGTTCCGCCGCCTCTACGAGGCCGCTTTCGGCTCTGCTCCCGATGCGGCCACCGGCTGGAGCCGCGCCCTCCACGAGCTAGCCGAGGAACTGAACAGCATCATCCTGCTCAAAGGCCGACTGACCCGCGTTACCGCGCCGGGCCAGCCTTTGTATTCCTTCAACGCCGGTCACTCCTTTGCCGCGACCCCCGGCTCTGGGGACGTGCTCTCCGGGATCCTCGGCGCGGTCATCGCCCAGCTTTCCGCCACCGCTTCCTCCCCGTCCCCCACCGAAATCATCACCGAAGTTCTCCACGCCGGCGCCATCCACGCCCACGCAGCGGCCATCGCGGCCGAGACGCCCGAGGGCTTCGCGCCCTGTTCTGCCTCCCAGATCGCGGCGGCCATCCCGCAGGCCATCGCGCGGCTCCTCAACGCCGAGCGCTAGCTCCTTGGCTTGGCGCTAGCTCCGCTACTAAGTACGTTTCGATCAAGTAGCACCCCAAAAATCCCGCCCCGAAGATCTGGGGTCTTATTTGATCGATCCGTGCCTGGCCGCCGCCGTCTTGGTACGTTTTCGCAACGAAGCCCTAGAATTTTGCGATTTCCGGGCCACTATCTACGAAAACGTACCGTGGCCCGGCGCAGGATCCCGGACGCAGTACCGACGGACTTGCGCATGAGCCCGCGCGGGCCGACCGCCACCGTGCCGCGGCGCAGCGAGGTGCTTTCCCACGGCCACGTCATCCCCGCCCATGCTGCCGCGACGGCAAGGGTCTCCACCACGATGTAACCGGGCCATGGGCCGAATAGGTTGATGATGGAGGGACTGCCCGGCGCGTGGTTAAGGAAACCATAGTTGCCGTCGGTCTTCGCATTGACCGCCATGGCCAGTGCCATCCACACGGGCGTGACCTTGACGGCGAAGCGGTACCCCTTCCAGGTGGGGCGGTAACCAAGACCAAAGGTTAGTGCCAGGGGCGCGGCAAGTGCCACGATGTGGAAAAACCAGTAGGTGGCAAACCGCAGCCAGCGCGGGGAAAAGTAGTAGATGACATCCGGGGTGATGATGGCCTGCGGGTTGAGGATGATGCCCCAGAAGTAGGTCAAGGTCAGGGCATGCTCGTTGCCAGTAATGAGGCCCAGCGCCAGGATCGGACGCAGCACGTCACACAGGTGCAAAGGCAAAGACTCACGGATATCGAATTGCTTCGGGTCTAAGGAGATGATCGTCCACGCAGTACCCGCCACCAGCAAGGCCCAGCCCACCATCCGGCGGATGAAGGTCTCGCGGGAGGTTCCCTTGATCCTGCGGGCGGCAACAATAAAGACCCCGCAGGCCACCACGGTAATGCTCAACATGAGCGCATGCAGCGCAGTCCACTGCTGCATGCGCGGGTAGTCAGTTGGGCTTACTCGGGGCTTGCGGGGTCGAATCATAACGGGGTATTAATTTACCCCTTTGTATGAACATGTGAGAGATGAGAAGGTTCCTAGGCTGCTAGCTCGGAGTATTCGGAGAGTTTTCCGTCCTTGACTTCGACCACGGTGTCGGCATAGTCGAGCAAGCTGCGGTCGTGGGTGATAAAAAGCGTTGCGGTATCGAAGTCATCGGTGACACCGCGCAGGAGCTTGGCAATGTCGCGCGAAAGCTTGGAATCCAAGGCGGAGGTCGGCTCGTCTGCCAGCAAGACGGAAGGCTGGCCCATGAGCGCGCGCGCAATATTGACGCGCTGGCGCTGGCCGCCAGAAAGCTGGTTCATGCGGCGGTTGCCAAAGCCCTCCAAGCCCACGAAGCTGAGCAGCTCATCGGCACGATCCTGGCGCGGCTTGCGGCCCTCCATGTGGTCAATGATGAGCAGCTGTTCGCGCGCGGTAAGGGCGGCTAGCAGGTTGGCCTGCTGGAAGATGAGCCCGCGGGAGCCGGTTCGCTCCACGGCGCCGGAGTCCGGCTCGATGAGGCCGGCGGCTACGGAGAGCAGCGTGGACTTGCCGGAACCGGATTCGCCGATGACGGCGGTGAGCTCGCCCGGCTTGACGTCGAGGCTGACATTATCCAGCGCTGTGACGCGGGACTCACCATCCGGGTAGGTCACCACGACATCGCGAAGGGACAGTGCAGGGGCAGAAGCAGTGGTAGTCATTAGGCGTTGCCTCCTAGGGCGTCAAGCGGATTGATTTTGGATACGCGGCGGGTGGCAAGAAAGGCACCGGCAATGCCGAGCAGCCAGATACCGAGTGCGGGGACGATGACGGTCATGGCGGAGACCTCGAAGGGCACAGCGCCCTGGGCGGCAAGGCCCAGCAGCCAGCCGACGAGCGCGCCGACCCCCACGCCAATCGCCAGGATGATGGCGGCCTGCGCGATGGCATCCTTGAGCAGGTACTTCACGCTGGCGCCAAGGGCGCGCAGGATGGACAGGTCACGGGTGCGCTGGATGGTCCAGATGCTCAGGAAAGCGATAGTGACCAGCGCGGAAATACCGTAGAGGAAGGCTTGCATGGTCAGCAGCGAACCGCGCTCCGAGCTATAAGCCGGAAGACCGGACAGGGCCTTGCCCATAGACACGGAGGTGTCGGTCGGCTCCGGGGACAGCACGGCTACGCCCACCATGTCCTCAGGAGAATGGGAGACCTGCTGCCAGGTTTCGGTAGAGACCCACACCACCGGGGAGTGGGAGTAGTACTCATCCTCAACCACCGCGGTGACGTCCAAATCCACACCGCCGAGGGTGCCCCGGGAGGGCGCGTTCATCTCTTCATCGATGGATTGGCTCAAGACCATGCCTTCCTCCGGAATCACGGTGCTGGAGCCAGGAATCTGGGTACCTTCGGGCAGGCCGAAGACCGCCACGCCGCCGTGGCCCTCCAGCTTGGTCTGCGAAGTACCCAGCGGAATACCAGAGGCAGGCACATCCTCGGCAAAGATCTCCGACTCGGTGAAGGAGGGATCTTCCGTCGAAAAGGTCACGTTCGGAGTCTGCTCCCCGAGTGCCTCAAGGGCGGAAGTATTCTGCTTGGACAGGCCTTGGGTCAGGCCGGACAACATAACGAGCAACAACGTAATTAGAGCCACGACGCCGCCGATCAGGAAGAACCGACCGCGGGCGGTGACTATCTCTCTTAATGCCAGGAACATACTATTAATCCTGCGTGTGCGTGCGCTGAAAGTAATCGGGTAGCCAGTTGAACCTCCACTCAACCAGTTGGTTGATTCGCCCTCGACCAGCCAGCGGATAAGCTGGACTGCCGTGATGATGAGCAACAAACTGTGGACCGTGGGACTGCACACCATGTTCGGTTTTCTCCTCGTGTTTGGAGTGCTGCGCGCATGGGCCGATGGCCGTCTCGACGCCCGCGCCCTCGGCCTCTCCATCGCACTCGCAGTGGTCTACACGGGGTTTGCCATCTTCGGTTCCCGCACCATCACCCGCCCCGTCCCCACCACGCTGTGGCTCGCCGCTCTGTGCCTGCTGTGGATCGGGCTTATGGTACACGCCCAAGACTTCATGTGGCTCGAGTTCCCGCTGGTCTTCGTCTTTATCCATGCGCTTCCCTTCTGGCCGGGAATCGTCGCCAGCGTGGTGCTGTGGGCCGTCGCCGCCTTCGTCCCCGCGTGGATCCACCCGCAATTCTGGACCGCGGCCGCGGCCATCGGGCCGTTCATTGGCACCTGTTTCGCCGTGGCCGTCTACCACGCCGCCCGCCGGGTTCAGGCGGAGGCGGCGCACCACGCGGCCGTCGCCAAGCAGCTGCGTGAGACTCAGGAGGAGCTGGCCGCCAGTGAGCACCAAGCCGGGCGCCTCGAGGAACGGGAGCGGCTCTCCCGCGAAATCCACGACACCGTGGCACAGGGGCTGTCCTCCATCGTCCTGCTCAGCCGCGCCGCCAAGAACACGTCCGCGCAACAGGACGTGACCGAGCAGCTCGCACTCATTGAAAAGGTGGCCCAGGATAATCTGGCCGAGGCTCGGCGCTTCGTCAAAGAGCTCGCAGCCCCTGCCTCCTCCCTCGACGCGGAACTGCGCTCCCTCGTGGATGAGCTCCAAGCCCAAGCTAAGGGCCTGGGGCTACGCACCCGCTTCGGGCTCAAGCTCACTGGCAGTGCGGACGTCCCCACCGAGTTTTCCCACGTCATCTTGCGCGCCGCGCGGGAAGGGCTGACCAACGTCATGAAACACGCCGATGCCGACAAGGCCGTGGTCACCCTCGGCTCTTTCGAGGATGGAATCATCCTCGATGTCGTCGATGACGGCCGCGGCATCGAAGGGCCACGTGGCTTCGGGTTAACCGGCCTGGAGCAGCGTGTTCGCAGCGTCGGCGGCAGCGTCCAGGTAGAATCTTCACCCGCCGGCACCGCGCTCGCGGTGCGAATCCCAACAGGAAGCAGCAGCAATGGTCAACGTGATGCTCATCGATGATCACCCCGTGGTCCGCGCCGGGCTGCGCGCGATTCTTAACGCCTTCCCCGACATCGAGGTGGTGTTGGAAGGCTCCGACGGCTCGACCGTCGAGCAGCTGACGGATGCTGATGTTCCCCACATCGATGTGGTTGTCTGCGATATTCAGATGCCAGACGTCGATGGCATCGCCGCCACCCGGCGCGTGCGCGAGCTCGATGGGCCACCGGTGCTCATCCTGACCACCTATGACACACAGGCGGATATCCTGGCCGCCGTGGAGGCGGGCGCATTGGGCTACCTGCTCAAGGACGCCCCCGAAGAAACGCTGCACACCGCGGTCCTCGACACAGCTGCGGGAAAGCGGACCTTGGCACCTGAGGTCACCAACCTTCTGGCGGAGCGCTTGGCGCAGCCGGAGACCGCGCTGTCCGCGCGTGAACTGGAGATCCTGCAGGCGCTGTCAACGGGAGATTCCAACAAGCAGATTGCCCAACGGCTCTTCATCTCCGAGGCCACGGTCAAGACCCACTTGATTCACGTCTATCAAAAGCTGGGCGTAGAAACCCGCACGGCGGCCGTCTCCGCTGCCCGCGAACGGAAGCTCATCCAATAAATGCATACGTACGATTGCATCGTCGTGGGTGGCGGCCAATCCGGCCTGGCCACCGGCTATTACCTGCGCCGTCAGAAGCTCGATTTCCTCATCCTCGATGCCAACTCCTCCCCCGGCGGGGCCTGGCAGCACGTGTGGGACTCACTCACGCTCTTTAGCGATGCCCAATCCTCCACGCTGCCCGGCTGGCCCATGCCTTCTTACCCGGGTTTCCCGCCGGCTTCCCATGTGGTGGACTACCTCACCCGTTATGAGCAGCGCTATGACCTGCCGGTCCGGCACGGGGTGGCGGCAGAGCGCGTGCTTGACGACGACCCCTTCTTCCGCCTTCTCACCACTCACGGTGAGTTCCGCTCCCGCACCGTCGTGGCCGCGACGGGCACGTGGTCCGCGCCGTTCATCCCCTTCTACCCCGGTGAATTTGCTGGCCGCCAATGGCACACGGCGAACTACCCCGGCCCTGCGCCGTTTCTCCCCGGAACGCAGCCAGAAACCCAGCGCGTCGCCGTCGTGGGCGCAGGCAACTCGGGTGCCCAAATCGCCGCCGAGCTTGCCTTGGAAGGCGTGGACACCACGTGGTTTACCACGCATCCGCCGCGGTGGATGCCGGATGACGTGGATGGCCGCGTGCTCTTTAGCCGCAACCGGCAGCGTATGCTCGCCTTAGCAAAGGGGGAGCCCGATCCCGGATCGGAGTCGGAGCTCGGCGATATCGTCATGGTTCCGCCCGTCCTCAAGGCCCGGGATAGCGGGCTGTTGGGCACTACCCCAATGTTCGATTCCCTCAATGAACTCACCGAGCAGGGCTTCAGCGACCTCATCTGGGCCACCGGCTTCCGCCCAGCGCTACGCCCGTTCCCTGGGCTGTTGGCAGAAGGAAAGCCCACGGTGGAAGGTTTCTTCCCCGTGGGCTATGGCTCGTGGACTGGTCCGGGCTCGGCCACGATTACTGGTGTGTCACCCTATGCGCGGCAGGTAGCAGGGGACGTCGCCAAGCTCGTTCGCTCTACCCACTAGGCGCTACAACGCCACCATGGCGAGGAGCACCACCGCTGCCAGCGCAAGGAGAAAACCTAGGCGGCGCAGGATCTTCATCTGTTCTTCGCGCCCCATACGCGCCATGAGTGCGGCGCCGAAAACAGAGCCCACGGTGTTGTAGAGAAGGTCATCGACATCGCTAAAGCCCAGGGCAAAGATGTACTGGGCGCTTTCAATGCAGAGGCTGACTACGAGGCCGATCAGCATCGCCCCGCCCAGGCCCCAGCGAATCCTGGCACGGTCGCGCCCGGCCACGTAGATCGCCGCGCCCAGCGGCATGAAAAGAGCGATGTTTCCTATCAGATCGGTCCACGCGCCGTACCACACGGAGGCGTTCTCAAAACCACCAAAGAGCTGTGTATTAACCTGGCGTACCGCATGTGCGGAACCATCCACCACGCCGGGGATATCCATAAAGGGTTTGCCCACCGTCGCCAACATCACGACCACCAAGGACAGGGCCGTGACCAGGAAGGAATCACGACGCAGGTGCGGATATGAATCCGGCGCGGGCCGCAGTCTATTGCGCGGGTGTTGAGCTTCTATCCCAGTCATGCGCTTCACCCTAACTATGTTCTCTGGAAGCCAGCTGAAGCAAAAGCCAGAAAACGCTGCTTCACATCCTCTGTACGATAGTGCCCATGAGCACACTCATTGTCACCCGCGCGGATTCCGGAGTAACCCATTCCTTCCAAGAACAGCCCCTGCTCGGGGAAGGCGACACGGTCGTGGATGTGCAGTTTTCTTCCCTCAATTACAAGGACGCCATGGCCTTGGAGGGCGATAAAGGGGTCATGCGCATCAATCCCCTCGTCCCCGGCATCGATGTCGTGGGCACTGTGTCGGAGACTTCTGATTCTCGCCTGGACCCCGGCCAGCTTGTCGTCTCCTGCGGCGATGGCTTGGGCGAATTCCGCCATGGCGGCTACACCACCCGCCAGCGCGTCAACGCTGAAGCCACCATCCCCGTGCCCCAACGCTTCAGCGCTCACGATGCCGCCGCCATCGGCACGGCCGGATACACCGCCGCTATCTGCGTGAACCAGCTGCGCACGCACGGCACCACGCAGGGCCATGTCTTGGTGACCGGCGCCACCGGAGGCGTGGGCTCCATCGCGGTCCAGCTGCTCAAGTCTTCCGGCTACGAGGTCACCGCCGTCACCGGCCGCGTGGAATCCCAGTCGGACTACCTCACCTCACTCGGCGCGGATCACGTGCTCGACCGCGCAGCGCTGTCTGAGACCGGCCGTCCGCTGCAGAAGGCGCTGTACGACGGCGCCATTGACACCGCCGGCTCCACCGTCCTAGCGAATGTGCTGGCGCAGGTGCGTTGGGGTGGTGTGGTTGCGGCCACCGGCATGGCAGCCGGCCCGGACCTTCCCGCTTCGGTGCTGCCGTTCATTTTGCGCGGCATCGTGCTGGCCGGCGGCAATTCGGTCGACGCGCCCCGCGAGGTGCGCGAGGAGGCCTGGCAGCTTCTCGACGAACACCTCGACCTCGACATGCTGAACTCTATTACCGAAACGGTTCCGCTGGCTGATGTTACCACCGCCGCTCAAGAGCTCCGCGCGGGCTCCCGACATGGGCGCACGGTGGTCGCGATATAGGCTGGGACAGATTTAATCTGGGCAGCGGTGTGCCGCCCGCTCCCTTTTAGTGGTGTACGCGGTGCGACAGGGATTCGTCGTCAGTGCCGGGGGTATCACCCAGCTCGCCCGTGGTGTTATCGTCGCTGCGAGCCAGCCAGATGGAAGACACCACCAGTCCGCCCCAGATGACGACGACGAAGAGAATGAAGAGCAGGATTGCGCTTGTAGTCATTGTCGTTCTCCTTTCTTAATAGCCGTTACTTGTCGTCCGTGATCGGTGCGGCAGGCTTACCCGTGGCAAGCGGGTTCGGTGTGCCGGCCGGGCGGCCGCCCACAGGAACGCCGTAGTCCGAGGTCTCCATTCCGTCCAGGTACTTGTTGCCGCGGAAGGCCACCAGCGGCATGACGAAGCTGGCGAGCAGGATGACGCCCAGCACTGCCCAGCCGAAGAGCCCAATCTGGGTGGAGGAGTAGCCCTCATAGCCATCGCGGGCAATCGTGATGATCTCGTTGACCAAGAAGTAGACGAGCAGCAGCGGGGTGGCGATGAAGGTCAGGAACTGCCAGAAGCCACCGACCTTGAAGTGCGAGACGGCGTTGAGGTGCTGCTGGATCTCGCGGCGGCGACCGGTGACCCAGCCGACGACCACCAGGGCGCAGATGGAGCCGAAGACGATGCCCAGGTTGTTGGTGAACTTATCCATGATGTCCAGGGTGACCAGGCCCGAGGAGGTGGAGAACAGGAAGCAGGACACGACCGCCATGGTGCCGCCAACGGTGATGGCAGAAACGCGGCGAGAGACGTTGAACTTATCTGCCACAGCAGAGACGACGACCTCCATGATAGAAATCAGCGAGGTCACACCAGCCAGGAAGAGGGAGCCGAAGAAGAGGACACCAAACAGTCCGCCGAGCGGCATGAGGTTGATGATCGTCGGGAAAGCGATGAAGGCCAGGCCGATACCGGAGGACACCACCTCATCCACGGCCACGCCCTGCTGGGCAGCCATGTAGCCCAGGGTGGCGAAAACGCCGATGCCGGCGAGAACCTCGAAGGAGGAGTTTGCAAAGGCGGTAACCAGACCCGTATTGGTGAGGTTGGTGCGCGGCTTGAGGTAGGAGGCGTAGGTGATCATGATGCCGAAGCCAATGGACAGGGAGAAGAAAATCTGCCCATAGGCGGCGATCCACACCGATGGGTTGCTCAGCACGGACCAATCCGGAGTGAAGAAGGCGTTGAGACCCTCGGCGGCGCCGTCGAGGAAGAAGGCGCGGATCACCAGAATGATGAACATGACGGCCAGGACCGGCAGGAAAATGGAGGTCAGCTTACCGATGCCCTTGTTGATGCTCGTGGCCAACGTGGCGATGCAGACGATCCACACGAGGATCATGACGCCGAGAATGGCGGGGACGACGTGGCCCGAGTAGGTTGCCTCCGGGTTTGCTTGGAGGAAGTCGCTCATAAAGTACGTTGATGGATCCTCGCCCCACGCCTGGTTCACAGACTTGATGGTGTAGAGCGCCGCCCAGGCAATGATGGCAGCGTAGTAGATGGCAATGAAGAAGTTCACGCCTACCTTGAACCAACCGATTCCCTCCCAGCGGCTGCTGATACGGCGGAATGCTAGCGGTGCAGAACCACGGAAGCGGTGACCAATGGCCAAGTCGAACCACAGGATAGGAATACCGGCGGTGAGCAAGGCAACCATGTACGGGATGAGGAAGGCGCCGCCACCGTTGTCATAAGCAACGTAGGGGAAGCGCCAGATATTACCTAGGCCAACGGCGGATCCGATGGCGGCCATGAGGAAGACAAAGCGCGTATTAAAAGTATCGCGTGTCGAGCGAGTCTTATGCGGGGTTGATGTGGTCATGAGAGAACTTTCTTCTTGAGCAAATATCGCGCACGGCGAGACCCTAGGAATTGTTTATACGGGCCGCGTACGACGAGTATTAGCGAGAAGCATAGCCTAACTGCCAACCTATAGGTACCGTTTTGAATATTTATTTCTAGATCATTACTCCTGCCTAAACCCCATGGCTAGGACCCCAAAACCACTACTGCCCCTCAACGCCTAGCACCTGTCCGCAACGATGAATCCGGAAGGAGGCTGAGCGATGAAGGGTAAAGGGCAGAAAAGGATGTGACGCGACTAGACGTGCAGATCGCGGTTCTGAATCCCCTTGGGAACGGCGAGCACACCAATAAGGGAGACGATAGAAATCACAATGCCATAAGCAGCGATGGCCATGGAAGTCTCGAACTTGGAGTAGAGCATCTCCGCAATCATTGGGGCGAAGGCGCCACCGATAATGGAACCGAAGGCATAGCCGATGGACACGCCCGACAGGCGCACTTTAACCGGGAACATCTCCGCGTACATCGCTGATTGCGGGCCGTAGCTCGCGCCCAAGATGACGCCCAGCAGGAACACAGCTGCACCGAAAAGCATGACGTTGCCCGAATCTACCGCCAAGAACACCGGGGTGATGTACAGCGCCAAGACAACGTAGCCGCCAATAAACGTCGTGCGGCGCCCAACCTTGTCGGAGAAGTGGCCAAAGTACAGCGTTCCAATGAACCAGCCGATCGACGCAACCAAGGCTACCGCGAGGGCCTGAGGGCGTGTATAACCCACCACCTTCGTGCCATAAGCGGTGAAGTAGGCGATGACGAAGTAACCAATAGCGTTGTTGGCGGCAAAGATGAGCGCACACTTAATGACGGTTCCCAGGTGCCCCTTGAACAGGACCGCGAGCGGTGCGGTGGACTTTTCCTTCAGCTCCTCCATTTCCGCGAAGGCCGGGGACTCTTCCACCGCCCGGCGGATCAGGTAGCCCAGAAGAATGAGCACGACGGAGGACAGGAACGGGATACGCCAGCCCCATGCGAGGAACTGCTCCGGGGTCAGGACGGCGGAGAGCACCAGCATAAAGATGGTGGCTAGGAACATGCCGAGGGGCACTCCTACCTGCGGGAAAGCACCAAACAGTCCGCGCTTGCCCTGCGGGGCGTGCTCAACGGCCAGCATCGCCGCACCACCCCATTCGCCGCCGGCGGAGAGGCCCTGAAGGATGCGCAAGACCACTAACAAGATAGGCGCTGCCATGCCAATGGAGGCGTAGGTGGGCAGCACGCCCATCAGCATGGTGGCCAGGCCCATGCCGACCAACGTGACGACGAGGACCGGCTTGCGCCCGAGCCTGTCACCCAAGTGACCGGCCAGGATGGCGCCGAGGGGGCGGAAGAGGAAGGAGATACCCAGTGACGCCCAGGAAATGATCTGCGCGAGCGAAGCGCTTTCATTGGAGACCGGATCGAAGTACTGGGTGGCAAAGATCAGGCCGGCGGCCTGGGCATAGATGAAGAAGTCGAACCACTCAATGGTGGTGCCGACCATCGATCCGGCGAGCACGCGCTTGTGCTCTGTGGTAATTCCCGGCCCTTGGGCAGGCTGTTGGGTGACTGGTGCAGACATAGTGGAAGTCTTTTCTCTATGGGTGCAGAAGCACGGCGGATACAGTTAAAGCCAGTGAACTAAGGAGACAAATAGTGAGCTGGGCACGCCCGAAGAACCGAGAGCGGTCTATTGATCGCGGTTGTCGACGATCCTCTTGGCCTTGCCCTCACCGCAATCAACGTGGTCAGTAATCTCGACGCCAACGCTGATGCCGATGCGCTCCTTAATCTGTTTCTTCAACCACTGGGCAGAAGCGTCGATCTGATCGGGGGTCGCGTCCGAGGAGTGCTCAACCACTAGGGTGAGGTGGTCCATGCGGCCGCGCTTGCTCAGCACGCACTGGTAGCGCGGACGAAGCAGACGGTCCTCGGTGATGATCTCCTCGAACTGCGACGGGAAGCAGTTCACGCCGCGCAGGATGATCATGTCATCGTTACGGGCGGAGATGCGGTCGATGCGGCGCATCGACCGCGCGGTGCCTGGGAGCAGGCGGGTGATGTCATGGGTGCGGTAGCGGATGATCGGGAAGGCTTCCTTGGTCAGGGAGGAGATAACCAGCTCACCGTACTCACCGTCCGGAACCGGCTGCATGGTCTCCGGATCGATGATCTCTGGATAGAAGTGGTCCTCCCAGACGGTCAGACCGTCCTTGGTCTCCACACACTCCTGAGCCACGCCAGGGCCCATCACCTCGGAGAGGCCGTAGATATCGGTGGCCGTAATACCGAAGCCCTCCTCGAGCTCGCGACGCATACCTTCGCTCCACGGCTCGGCGCCAAAAACGCCGGCGCGCAGGGAGGATTCGCGCGGATCTAGGCCCTCCTTGCGCATGCGGTCGAGGAGGTTGAGTACGTAGGACGGCGTACCCAGGATTGCGTCCGGCTGGAAGTCCTGCATGATCTGGATCTGGCGTTCCGTCTGACCACCGGAGGTCGGAATCGCCGTGGCTCCTAGGGCCTCGACACCATAGTGGGCACCCAGGCCGCCGGTAAAGAGGCCATAGCCGAAGGTGATCTGGACCTTATCGCTCTTGCGCAGGCCGCCTGCCCGCAGCGAGCGGGCGACGAGCTCGGCCCAAATACGCACGTCATTCTCGGTGTATCCCACGACGGTCGGGCGACCCGTGGTGCCGGAAGAAGCGTGGATACGGGAGATTTGGTTCTGGCCTACGGCAAACATTCCGAAGGGGTACTCCGCACGAAGGGTTTCCTTGTCGGTGAACGGGAACAACGCAAAGTCCGAGAGTTCCTTGAAGTCATCCGGGTGAACGCCCTTCTCATCAAACGCGCGGCGGTAGTGCGGGACGTTGTAGTACGCGTGGCGAAGCTCGTTCTTCGCGCGCGCGGTCTGCAGCGCGATGATCTCATCGCGAGAGGCGTACTCAATGCCCATCTGCGGGCCGTGGTGGTCAGAGAAAATGTCAAACGTTGCGGTCACGTCATTTGCCTTTCATTTCGAGGAGAGGGAAACTCCACACCCCTCAAGCTCCATCGAAAGTGCTGCAAGAAGTTGGTTAGCTGGGACAACGCACAACATGTGCGAAACTTACTTACCGTTCGGTTGGGTAAGTCTTGTGACGTACACTACAGGCCAGTGTGGTGATAGACAACACAATTAGGCTAAGTTTTTGATGCGCAACACATCATCGCAGGCCACGGCGGTTTCACAGCCAAAAGAAGCCCCCACCCCCATATGGAGCCCCAACGGCGGAGCGAAACGCTCGCCTCCGACTAGCCGATCAGTTACTCGCCCATCGCGACTAGCCCATCGCTTGCGGAGCTAGGCCGCCAAAAACAACACGCTCAAAGGTGCTGGCCAGCTCCTCGGCATCAAGCCGCCCCTCCGGCTCATACCAATCGGACGTGGAGTTGATCATTCCGAAAATCATGCGGGTCAACAGCGGAGCCTCAATGTCGGAGCGGATAGCCCCCTCCTCCTGAGCAGCCTCCACCAGCGGAACCACGGAACGCGTCAGCGTACGGCGGCGCTCCAACGCACTCCGCTCCACCTCGGAGTTACCCCTTAAACGGAGCAAGAGTGCAACAGACTTCGGGTCGGAGCACAGCACCTCAATCGAGCCACGCAACAGCCCGCGGACCCTCTCCCCCGCCGACACATCGGCCGCGGCCATCTCTTCCGCGACCGCCTCCAAACGGCTGAGCGCCTGCACTACCGTCAGTTCCAAGATCTCTTCTTTCGACGAGATGTGGTGATACAGCGCAGACTTGGAAATCCCCAATTCGCTCGCCACGTTATCCATCGACGTGGCGTCGTAGCCGCGGGCAGTAAAAGCACGAACGGCTGCACGAATGACATCTTCACGGGAGTAGCCGGGGCGGCCACGGGCCGCGCCCTGGACAGCGGATTTCTCATTCTTCACGCAGTCCATTCAAGCAGAGAGCCCCGAGCACCGTTAGACTAGTGAGCCACCACACCCCTTTTCGCTCCCTCGGCAGCACTGCGGAAGACCCTTCCCAAGGAGGATTTCCCATGAGCACCGAGCACCCCATCCTCGCCCCCGGCGTCGCCGAAGGTCCCGAGTTCAGCCACGTACGCGCCATGTTCGATGACGACCGCGCCACTGCGGAAATTGGTGCGAAAATTACCGCGCTGAACCTCGGCAGGTGTGAAGGCCACTTCACCATCCGCCCTGAAATGTGCAATGGGCACGGTACGGCACAAGGCGGCTATTTGTACATGTTCGCCGATTCCATCTTCGCCGGCGCCTGCAATGCCGGCGGCGACTTGGCCGTGGCCGCGCACAACTCGATCCACTACATCGCCCCCGCCTTCGAAGGTGACGTCGTTGACGGGGTCGGAATTACCCGCCAAGCCTGGGGCCGCAATGGCGTCGTCGACGTCACCCTCAGCATTAAAGGCAAGCCCATTGCCGAGTTCCGCGGCACGTTCCGCGTCTTGCCCACCAAGCCCGAGAATCGCACAAAGTAGGGCGCAGCTCACAAACGTGGTTGACATAGCTCACACATGGCCCATATACTGACCAACCAGTCAGTAAGTATCACCCAGCCGACACTGAGTAGAGAGGGAACGATTCCTCCCATGACCCCATCAGAAAAAACACTCACCGCCGTTCCGGCCGCGGATGAAGCACAAGCACAGCAGCGCTTCGACGAGCTCATCGCCGAAGACTCCCGCATCGAGCCCACCGACTGGATGCCGGCTGCTTACCGCAAGACTTTGACGCGCCAGATTTCCCAACACGCGCACTCCGAAATTATCGGCATGCAGCCGGAGGCCAACTGGATCAGCCGCGCGCCTTCACTCAAGCGCAAGGCCATCCTCATGGCCAAGGTGCAGGATGAGGCCGGCCACGGTCTTTACCTCTACTCCGCTGCGGAGACCTTGGGCACCTCGCGCGACGAGCTGGTACAGCAGCTGCTCGACGGCACCGCCAAGTACTCCTCGATCTTCAACTACCCGGCGCGCACGTGGGCCGACATCGGAGCCATCGGCTGGTTGGTGGATGGTGCTGCCATCTGCAACCAAGTGCCGCTCTGCCGCGCCTCTTATGCTCCCTACGGCCGAGCCATGGTGCGCATCTGTAAGGAAGAGTCCTTCCACCAGCGTCAAGGCTGGGAGATCCTCTACGAGCTGTCCCACGGATCCCCCGAGCAGAAGCAGATGGCTCAGGAAGCCATCAACCGTTTCTACGGCCCGGCACTGCAGATGTTCGGCCCGCCGGATGATGACTCACCCAACTCCAAGCAGTCCATGGCATGGAACATCAAGCGCTTCTCCAACGATGAGCTGCGCCAGCGCTTCGTGGACATGATCGTTCCACAGGCCGAGGCCCTTGGCCTGCACTTCGAGGACCCAGACCTGAAGTGGAACGAGGAGCGCGGCCACTATGACTTTGGTGAGCTTGACTGGTCCGAGTTCAAGGCCGTCATTAAGGGCGAGGGTCCCTGCAACGTGCAGAGGATGCAGCGTCGCCGCCAAGCGCATGCCGATGGCGCCTGGGTCCGTGAGGCTGCCGCAGCCTACGCCGAGAAGCACCACTCGGCTGATAGCTCGCTCATTGCTTAACGCCTAAGCACACTGCCCAACCAGTTTCGAGACCTTAAGGAAGATTCCATGTCTAGCTCTAACTGGCCCATGTGGGAGGTCTTCGTACGTTCCTCCCGCGGCCTTTCTCACGTCCACGCCGGCTCGCTCCACGCACCGGATGCCACGATGGCCCTGCGCAACGCCCGTGACCTCTACACCCGCCGCAACGAAGGCACCTCCGTCTGGGTCGTACCCAGCGAGGCCATTGCCTCTTCCGACCCTGATTCCAAGGGCGGATTCTTCGAGTCCCCGCAAGGTAAGAGCTACCGCCACGCCACGTACTACGACAAGTCGGAAGGAGTGCCGCACCTGTGACCGGATTTGCAGCCGCCGATTCTGCGACCAAGCAATCGCAGGGCAACGGCATCACCGCAGAAGACATCGCCGCCTCCGGCGCAGTCGCACCCGAGGACACGGCGCGCTATGCGCTCACGTTGGGCGATGACGCCCTCATCCTGGCCCAGCGCCTGGGCTGGTGGATTTCGCGGGCACCAGAGATGGAGGAGGATATCGCCCTAGGCAATATCGCTCTCGATCTCATTGGACATGCCCGCTTCCTCCTCACCTATGCCGGCACCGCATGGGGCAAGACCGAGGATGACTTGGCCTACTTCCGCAATGAGGAGGAGTTCCGCTCCGCCCGCCTTGTCGAGCAGGAGAATGGCGACTTCGGCTACACCATCGCCCGCCAGCTGCTCTTTTCCTATTACCAATACGGGCTCTACACGGCTTTGCTGGAGTCGAAAGATGAAACCATTGCGGCTATCGCAGCCAAGGCCATCAAGGAAGTCGAGTACCACGTCGACCACGCCAACCAATGGGTTCTGCGCCTAGGCCTCGGCACCGAGGAGTCTCACCGCCGTATCACGGAGGGCCTGATGTACATGTGGCCCTACCTTGACGAGCTCTTCGAGGATCTCCCGCTCCACGAGAAGCTGGCGGCAGAAGGCATCGCTGATCTGCCCTCGAGCCTGCGCGCGCAGTTCGATGAGCGCATCGCCTACGTCCTCGACAAGGCAGGTCTGGCTATCCCGGAGGTCAAGCAAGCCCGCTCCGGGCAGCGCACCGGGCGCTTTTCCGAGCACCGCGGTTTCATCCTCGCGGAGATGCAGTCCTTGGCGCGCCAACACCCCGGCGCGACCTGGTAGAGAAAAGGAAAGGACCAAGGTTTCATCGTGTCCATCACAGATAAGTCCCACCCGCTGCGCCCCACGCAGCCTGACGACGCCCACGTGTGGGACGTCGCCGCCGAGGTGCCCGATCCGGAAATCCCCGTTATTTCCATCGCTGACCTTGGTATTCTCCGAGATGCACGCCTGGAAGGCGATACTGCGGTGGTCACGATTACCCCAACCTATTCCGGCTGCCCCGCCATGGAGCACATCACGACGGACATCACCACAGCGCTGACCGACGCCGGCTACGCCAAGGTGCGTGTCGACCTCGTTCTCCACCCGGCGTGGACCACCGATTGGATGACGGAGACCGGCCGGCAAAACCTCAAGGACTACGGCATTGCCCCGCCCAGCGGTACAACCCGGGCCACGCCGGAAGGTCCTATCCCGCTCACGCTCGAACCGCCGCCGGCCATCGAATGCCCCCACTGTGGCTCCCGCCGCACACGTAAGCTTGCCCAATTCGGTTCCACCTCCTGCAAAGCTCTCTATAACTGCCAGGACTGCTTGGAACCCTTCGACTACTTCAAGGTGCACTAATGACCACGACCCCGTCTGCCCCCGCAAAGAAGAAGGCCACGTTCAACACCCTGACCGTGTCCGAGGTGCGCGCCCTGACTTCAGACTCCGTGGAGGTTTCCTTCGCTATTCCTCCGGAGCTCCAGGACGACTATGACTACATCCCCGGCCAGTACGTTGCGCTGCGGGCAACTATCGACGGCCAAGAAGTCCGCCGCTCCTATTCCATCTGCGATGTGCCTCGCGACGGCGTGCTGCGCGTCGCCATCAAGCGCGACCGCGGTGGCGTGTTCTCCACGTGGGCCAACGACACTCTGCAGCCCGGCGACACCATGGATGTCATGAATCCGCAGGGCGCATTCACCTCGAAGACCCACCTGACCGGTCTGAACAATCCTGAGGCTGTCCGCGAGGAGCTGGAGAAGCTCGAGAATCCGCACCTCGTGGCCATCGCTGCGGGATCCGGCATCACGCCGATCATGGCGATTGCGCAGACGGTGCTCCACAGCTCCCCCGACACCACTTTTGAGCTCATCTTCGCCAACAAAGGCGGCGGTGACGTCATGTTCGCCGAAGAGATCGGTGACCTCAAGGACAAGTTCCCCACGCGTTTTGCCGTGCACCACGTCCTCTCCCGCGAGCAGCGCGTCAATCCGCTATTCTCCGGGCGCATCGACGCTGAAAAACTTCAGACCCTGCTGGATAACGTGGTGCGCACCGACAACGTCGACGAGTGGTTCCTCTGCGGACCCTTCGACTTGGTGCAGCTGGTACGCGATGAGCTGGCCAGCCGTGATGTCGGTGAGAAGGATGTGCGCTACGAGCTGTTCACCACCGGCAAGCCCTCCGGAGACCAGAACCAGGCTGGGCGCCACGTCGAGGTGGATCCGGAAGGCGATAACGTCAGCATTAATTTCCAGCTCGATGGCCTCTCCGGCTCCGTTGAGTCCCCGGTCTCTGCCAACGAATCCCTGCTCAACGCCGCCCTGCGCGTGCGCTCCGACGTCCCCTTCGCCTGCGCCGGCGGCGTGTGCGGCACCTGCCGCGCCAAGCTGGTGGAGGGTGAGGTCGACATGGCGGAGAACTACGCCTTAGAGGCCGACGAGGTCGAGGCCGGCTACATCCTGACCTGCCAGTCGCGCCCCACCACCCCGAACATCGTCCTCGACTTCGACGCCTAGGAGAAACACACATGATCGACCTGCACCACGACGCCGAAGCCGGAGTCGTCGAACTCGTACTCAACAACCCGAAGGCCCTGAACTCCCTCGCGGAGGAGGACCTTGCCGAGCTCTCCCGCACCCTCGATGAAGCCGCAGAGCTTAGCCCCCGCGCGCTCATCCTGCGCGGTGAGGGCAAAGGCTTTTGCGCCGGCCGTAACATCAAGGGGCTCAACCCGCGTGAGGACGATGCCACTGCCTACCTCGCGGACGTTGTCACTCCCGTGCTCAAGAAGATCGACAACTTTCCTGCCCCCACCTTCGCCGCCGTGCACGGTCCATGCCTGGGTGTCGGCCTCGGTCTCGCTTTGGCCTGTGACGTCGTCTACGTCGCCGAAGACGCCAAGTTCGGCTCCCCGTTTGCCAACCTGGGCGCCACTCTCGATTCAGGTGGGCACTCCCTCTTCGTCGAGCGCCTAGGAACGCACCGCGCGATGGACCTCATCATCACTGGTGACCTCATCTCCGGCGCGGAGGCAGTGCGCGCGGGGCTCTTCTCCCGCGCAGTACCTGCGGAGGAGCTGCTGGAGTTTACCCAGGGCGTCGCCCAGCGCGTAGCCCACGGCGCCACCCAAGCTTTCCTCACCAGCCGCACCCTGGTCCAGGACATCCGCGATAACGGCACCGGTTTGTGGGCCAGCGTCGATGCCGAGAACATCGCTCAGGGAAAGCTCTGCGATACCGAGGACTACTACGAAGGCTTCGCCGCTTTCAACGAGAAGCGCCCGCCGGTCTTCCACGGCCGCTAAAACCTCCAGACCTTCTAGAACACACGACAGCTAACCCACCACAGCTAAGGAATCACATGACTGCATACCTGGTATCCGGCTTCCGCACCCCCGTGGGCCGCTACGGCGGCACACTATCCTCGGTTCGCCCAGATGACCTCATGGCCACCGCAATCAAGAAGACGGTGGAGGAGGCCGGACTCGACCCCTCCGCGGTGGATGAAGTCATCATCGGCAACGCTAACGGCGCCGGCGAAGAGAACCGCAACGTTGCTCGCATGTCCTGGCTGCTCGCCGGGTTCCCGGACACCGTACCGGGCATCACGGTCAACCGCCTGTGCGCTTCGGGCATGTCCTCGATTGCCCTGGCCACCGCCCTCGTGGAGTCCGGCCAGGCGGATATTGTCATCGCCGGTGGCGTCGAATCCATGTCCCGCGCCCCCTGGGTCATGGAGAAGCCAAACAAGCCTTTTGCTAAGCCAGGCCAGGTTTTTGATACCTCCATTGGCTGGCGCTTTGCCAACCCGAAGTTCGCGGAGCAGGAGAAGATGACCTACTCCATGCCGGAGACCGCCGAGGAGGTGGCCAACGTCTTTGGTATTAGCCGCGAGGACGCCGATTCCTTCGCAGTGCGTTCCCAGGAGCGCGCGCTCGCTGCCATCGAGGCCGGCAAGTTTGCCAGGGAAATCGTGCCCATCGAGGTCACCGACCGCAAGGGCAACGTCACCGTCGTCGACACCGACGAAGGCCCCCGCCCGGGCACCACGATGGAGGTCTTGGCCAAGCTGCGCCCGGTGACCTCCCTGGGTGACGTCACCACAGCAGGTAACGCCTCTTCGCTGAACGACGGCGCCTCCTGCGTCATTGTCGCCTCCGACGAGGCCCTCAAGAAGCACAACCTGACCGCCCGCGCCCGCGTGGTGGCCAACTCCGCACGCGGTGTGCGCCCAGAGATCATGGGCACCGGCCCCATCCCGGCTACCCGCGACGTGCTGGAGCGCGCCGGCTGGGAGCTGGACAGCGTGGATGCCGTCGAACTCAACGAAGCTTTTGCCTCCCAGTCCATCGCTTGCATCCGCGAGCTGGGCTTGGATGAGAACAAGGTTAATACCTGGGGCGGCGCCATCGCGCTGGGCCACCCGCTGGGTTCTTCCGGTTCCCGTATCACCTTGACCCTGCTCAACCGCCTGGAAACGGACGGGTTGAGCCGCGGCATCGCCACCATGTGCGTGGGTGTGGGCCAGGGCACCGCAATTGCGATTGAGAGGGTCTAAATGACTACTGCCATTGAGATTTCGACGCGCGGTGAGAATGACGAGATTGTCCTCGCCAAGCTCAACCGCCCCGCCGTCCGCAATGCCATCGATGAGCAGATGGTGGCGGAGTTCCACGAACTCTGCGCGCAGCTCGAGTCCGATCCCCGCATCCTCATCATCACCGGCTGCACCGTGGATACCCCGAAGGGCCCCCGCGGGATCTTCGCCTCCGGGGCGGACATCGCGCAGCTTCGTGAGCGCCGCCGCGAGGACGCCCTCCGCGGCATCAATTCCGGCATCTTCCACCGCATCGCCTCGCTGCCCGCCCCCGTCATCGCAGCGGTGGATGGCTACGCCCTCGGCGGCGGATTGGAGCTGGCCTTAGCCGCCGACTTCCGCGTGTCCACTCCTTTTGCCAAGTTTGGCCAGCCTGAAGCCGGCCTGGGTATCGCTGCCGCCGCGGGTGCCACCTGGCGCCTCAAGGAGTGCGTGGGCACCCCGCTGGCGAAGGAGATTCTGCTGGCCGGGCGCATCCTCAACGGCGAGGAGGCGCTGGCCAATCACCTGGTCAGCGAGCTGCACGAGCCGGATGCGCTGGTCGACGGCGCCCTGGCACTAGCCGAGCGCATCGCCCAGCAAGAACCACTGGCCGTGCGTTTGACTAAGCAGCTCATCTCTATGCCTGATGCAGCGCACCCGGCGGTGGACAACATCGCCCAGGCCGTGCTTTTTGAGTCCCCCGCCAAGTTTGAGCGGATGCAGGCCTTCCTGGACCGCAAGAAATAAACCTTCCACCCACAAGGAGAATCAACTCATGTCCTCAGAACTGCAGGTTCCTGCCAAGGTCGGCGTTCTCGGCGGCGGCCGTATGGGCGCGGGCATCGCGCACGCCCTTCTCGCCGCCGGCGCGTCCGTGACCGTAGTGGATATCAACGACGACGCCGTGGCCGCCGCTCGCGAGCGCGTGCACAAGGCCATCCGCGGCTCCCTCGACCGCGGGGCGGACGGCACCTTCGAATCCTGGGATGAGCGTCTCAGCTTTTCCACCACCGCCTCCGCCTTCGCCGGCTTCGACCTCGTGGTTGAGGCAGTTCCAGAATCGATGGATCTCAAGGTGGCCGCCTTCCGGGATATCGCCGAAGCGGCCCCAGAGGCTGTCGTCGCCACCAATACCTCCTCACTGTCGGTATCGCAGCTGGCAGAAAGCATCCCCAACGACGTCATTGGTCTGCACTTCTTCAACCCGGTCCCAGCTTCCAAACTGGTGGAAGTGGTTGTTGCCGAGTCCACGCCGGAGGCGCTCGTGGACACCGCCAAGGACTGGGTCGAGGGCTTGGGCAAGACCGCGGTGGTGGTCAAGGATGCCCCCGGCTTCGCTTCCTCCCGCCTCGGCGTGGCCATCGCGCTGGAGGCCATCCGCATGGTGGAGGAAGGCGTGGCCTCACCGCGCGATATCGACAACGCCATGGTGCTGGGCTACAAGTTCCCCATCGGCCCGCTGGAGCTGACCGATATCGTAGGCCTTGATGTGCGCCTCGGCATCGCCGAATACCTCGAATCCCAGCTAGGTGAGCGTTTTAGCCCGCCGCAGCTCATGCGCGACATGGTCGCCCGCGGGGAGCTGGGCCGCAAGTCCGGCAAGGGCTTCTACGACTACTCCGAATAAGCCGCACTCCCCCTCCACTATTTCCTAGCGCTCCTACTTCTTGTCCTTCGACGCCACGAGCGCGTTAGTGATGCGCGCCGTACACAGCCTCCTCCCCTCGTCATCTGTAATGATGATCTCGTGGGAGCACAGCGTCTTGCCCAGCTTGATGGCGGTGGCCGTCGCCGTGACCAGACCCGCGCGCCCGGAAGCGTGGTGCGTTGCGTTGATGTCCACGCCGACGGCGACCTTGCCCAGCGTCGAAGCGTGAATCACCGCCGCCCAGCTACCAACGGCCTCCGCTAGGCACGCCATGGCCCCACCGTGGAGCAGCCCGAAGGACTGGGTATTGCCCTCGACCGGCATGGTGGCCACCACTCGCTGGGCCGACTCTTCCAGGATTTCAACACCCATCTTCTTGTCCAGCTCACCCAACTGAATCTTCCATACCTCTGCGGTCATGCCGTACTCCTTACTTAATCCTAGAAATGTGACGCAGCCTATACTAGCCTGTATTTACTGACCAACCGTTCGGAAACTAATGGAAAGGCCAAACTTTTCGCTATGACTGAAGCCCTCGTCCCCAGCTACCTCTCCGGCCAGTGGCTCACCCCGGACAACCCCTCACGCGTCGCTGACGTGCACGATGCTTCCACTGGAGAAGTCATCGCTCGAGTCAGCGCCGAAGGCCTCGACATCGCCGGCGCCATCGACTACGCCCGCAGCACCGGGCGCGAAGGCCTCCAGAAGCTCACCTTCCACGAGCGCGCCCTCAAACTCAAGGAGCTGGCGATCTACCTCCAGGATCACCGCGAAGAGCTCTACGAACTGGCCAACAAGGCCGGCGCCAACAAGCGCGATAATTTCGTCGATATCGACGGCGGCATTTCCACCATGTTCACCTTCTCCTCGAAGGGCCGCCGCGAGATGCCTAATTCCACCGTCATGCCGGACGGCGAGGCAGAGGTCTTTTCCAAGGACGGCTCCTTCATCGGCCGCCACATCTACACCTCCATCCCTGGCGTAGCCGTACAGATCAACGCCTTCAACTTCCCCGTCTGGGGCATGCTGGAGAAATTTGCCCCGGCCTTCATCGCGGGCGTGCCCTCGATTGTTAAGCCCGCTACGCCGACCGGCTACATCACCGCGGCTTGTGTTCGCCTCATGATCGATTCCGGGATCCTGCCGGAAGGCAGCCTGCAGCTCATCTCCGGCTCCGCCCGCGACATGTTGGATCACCTGGACTACCGCGATCACGTGGCCTTTACCGGCTCTGCCGATACCGCGAATACCCTGCGCGCACACCACAACGTCATCGAGGGCGGCATCCAGTTCAGCGCGGAGGCTGACTCCCTCAACGCTGCCATTCTGGGTACCGATGTCACCGCGGACTCCCCGGAGTTCGAGGCCTTCGTCAAGGCAGTCTTCGGCGAGATGACCTCGAAGGCGGGTCAGAAGTGTACCGCCATCCGCCGCGCCATCGTCCCGCATGCGCTTGTCGACGCCACCATTGAAGCCCTCAGCGCACGCCTGCGCGACAAGGTCGTCGTGGGCGATCCGCGCGATGCCTCCGCCACCATGGGTCCGTTGGTCTCCGCGGATCAGAAGCAGGACGTCGCGGAGGCCGTCGAGAAGCTCAAGGCCGGCGGCGGCGAGGTAGTCTACGGCGGCGAGGAGGCCGAGGGCGCGTTCTTCAACCCCACTATCCTGCGCTTTGCCGATAATCGCACCCCAGCGGTCCACGACACCGAAGCCTTCGGCCCCGTCGTCTCCTTCCTGGGTTACGACTCCCCCGCCGAGGCCATCGAGCTCGCCGCCCTGGGCTCTGGTTCGCTGGTTGCCTCCGTTATTACGCATGACCCGCAGCTGGCACGCGAGTACGCACTCGGCATTGCTGCCCACCACGGCCGCCTGCATTTCCTTGACCGTGATGATGCGAAGACCTCGACCGGCCACGGCTCTCCCCTCCCGCACCTCGTCCACGGCGGACCGGGTCGCGCCGGCGGCGGCGAAGAACTGGGTGGTGTGCGTGGCATCCTGCACTACATGCAGCGCACCGCTATTCAGGGCACCCCGGATCACCTCACCGCCATCACGGGCCAGTGGCACCGCGGCGCGGCCGTGCAGCGCGTGACCCGCGCCGACGTGGAGAATGGCCAGGGCACCCACCCCTTCCGCAAGGACCTGGCTACGCTACAGATCGGTGACCAGTTCGCCTCCGACCTGCGCCACGTCTCCCTCGAGGAAATCCTCGAGTTCGCGGAGAAGACCGGCGATACCTTCTACGCCCACACTGACGAGGAGGCCGCAACGGCCAATCCCTTCTTCCCGCGCCGCGTCGCACACGGTTACCTGCTGGTCTCCTGGGCTGCGGGCCTCTTCGTGGAGCCTGCGCCGGGCCCGGTCCTGGCCAACTATGGCCTGGAGAACCTGCGCTTCATTACGCCGGTCACCTATGACGATTCCATCCGCGTGGAACTGACCGCCAAACGCATCACCCCGCGCGTGACCGATGACTACGGCGAGGTCTGCTGGGATGCCGTGCTCTACAACCAGGAGGATGAGATTGTGGCGACCTACGATGTGTTGACCCTCGTGGAGAAGGTGAACACGACCTACGCCGAGGGCACAGCCTCGGCGTAAAGATGATAATGTGCGAGCCAAGTCACACAATCGAGTCCGGTTTCTTTTATCATTACTGTCATGAAAGAAACTAACTTGGTCACTGGCTCCGTCATCATCGTCGGCAGCGGCCTCGCCGGCATGGTCGCCGGCTATGAGGCCCTCAAGGGCGGAAAGCACGTCATCTTCCTCGAACAAGAAAACCGCAATAACCTAGGCGGCCAGGCCTTCTGGTCCCTCGGCGGGCTGTTTTATGTCGACTCCCCCGAGCAGAAGATGATGCGGGTCAAGGACTCCGAAGAATTGGCCTGGCGCGACTGGGCCAACTCTGCCGACTATGACCCAGTGACCGAGGATGACCGGCACGATTTTTGGGGCGCGAAATGGGGCCGCGAATACGTACGCTTTGCCGCTAATGAGAAACGCACGTACCTCAAAGGGCTAGGCCTCAACGTCCTACCCACCATCGGCTGGGCCGAGCGCGGTTCGGGCGATGCCTCCGGCCACGGCAACTCCGTCCCGCGTTTCCACCTCACCTGGGGCACGGGCCCGGAGGTCGTGCGCGTCTTCCGCGAGCCGCTCCTTAAAGCAGAAGAACAAGGCCAGGTCGAATTCCATTTCCGCCACCGCGTGGACGAGCTCGTCGTCGAAAACGACGACGCTGGCAGCCCGCGCGTCGTCGGCGTGCGCGGCAGCGTCCTCTCCCCCACCAGCCAGCCACGCGGTGAGGCGAGCTCGAGAGAAGTGGTCAAGCACTTCGAGCTGCGCGGCTCTGCTGTCGTCATCGCCACCGGCGGCATCGGCGGCAACCTGGACAAGGTCCGCCGCATGTGGCCGACGCAGCGCTGGGGCGAATGCCCGGAGGAACTGGTCACGGGCGTTCCCGCGCATGTCGACGGCCGTGGCATAGACATCGCCCAGCAGGCGGGCGCCTCGGTGGTCAACACGGACCGCATGTGGGCCTACACCGAGGGCATGACCAACTGGAATTCCATCTGGCCCGGCCACGGCATCCGTATTATCCCCGGACCGTCAGCACTATGGCTCGACGCCGAAGGCAACCGCCTGCCCACCAACCTTTTCCCCGGCACCGATAACCTTGCGGCCTTGGCCCACATTGGCCAGACCGGGCACGGTTACTCCTGGTTCGTGCTCAACCAGGCCATCGTGGACAAGGAGTTCATCTTCTCCGGCTCGGAGCAGAACCCAGACCTGACGGACAAGGAGTTCAAGAAGCTCGCCGGCAAACTAGGTCCTGGCACACACGTGGCAGTCAAAGCCTTCATGGACAACGGAATCGACTGGGTCGTGGAAGACAACCTGGAGGATCTTGTCGCCGGAATGAACCGCATTGCACCAGAGGGTTCCCCCACCATTGATGTAACCCAACTTAGAAAAGTCCTGGAAGATCGTGATTCCCAGCTGGATAATCCCTTCAGCAAAGACGCCCAGGTCAACTACCTCCGCGTTGCCCGCGGCTTCCTGGGCGACAAGCTTATCCGCGTTGCTCCCCCACACCGCATCCTGGATGAAACCAAGGGCCCACTCATCGCGGTGCGCCTGAAGTTCCTCACCCGCAAGACCCTGGGCGGGCTGGAGACCAACCTGGATGGCCAGTGCCTCAACCCCGATGGCTCAGTCCTCCCCGGTCTTTACGCCTGCGGCGAGGCCTCCGGATTCGGCGGTGGCGGCATGCACGGCAAAAATGCGCTGGAAGGCACCTTCCTGGGCGGTTGCATCCATTCTGGCAAGCGCGTGGGCGAAGCTTTGGCGCGCGAATAGCACGGTTTTCTAATACTGTCGGGCACTATGAACCTCGCCAGGAACGTCCGCATCGACGTGGAGAATCCCTTCTTCACCACGTCCCGCTTCGTCGCCGCCCCCGCCGAACTCACCGTGGGCGAAATGATGATCATCGTCCACGCCGCGCTCGGCCTCGAGCCCTCCCATCCGGGCATCCTCGTGGGTGAAGAAGGCACACCGATCGACGTCCTCACCATCATTGACCAGGACTTTTTCGAAACATTCCGGGAAGTAGCGCACTACCACCCCTCAGACGGCGCATGGAATATCAGCATCAGCGTGGCGGACACCTCACGCGTGGTCATGGGGCTGCCAGCCCTCATCGCCGGTGAAGGCCCCGATCTCATGAGTGAGCTGGGCAGCGCCGAGGCGATGTTCAAGGTGGGCCTCGATGTCCAGGCGACCATGGCCTACATGGCCGTACCCACGGACAGCATGGAGCGCATCTTCGCGCTCTTCCCCAACTACACACTGGACCAAATCCATCAGCGCCTCACCACGTTCTTCCCGCCGGCCGTGGCGCAGCGCCTGGCCACCATGGGCACGGAGGCCGCCAATCTGGAAGGCGGCACCAAGCCCGCGCTGCCTGGGGATCTCCCCCTCGATCCTTTCCGCTCCACTCCTTTCGAAGACATCCCGGTGCCGTCCTCGGAGATGCTGGAGGAATGGCGCGCGGAAATCCACGAGGCCTACCCGGAGCTGCGCCCCGACTACGAGCTGCCGGCGCTTGATGACGCCATCGCCGCCCACGTGGGCCAGCGGGTGCGCGAATACCTCGAGGTCATCGAAGAATTTCCGCGCCTCACCGGGGCCGGCTACCTGAAGCAGGCGGCCGTCGCCCGCCTCAAGGAGGGCCTCAACAGCCCCAATGATTTTGATGATGTCAAGCGCGAGGACTACCACCAACCGCTGCTGAACTTGCGGGGATTCCTCACGGACCTGGATTGGCTCAAGACCACAACGACGCAGATCAAGCTCACCAAATATGGCCGCAAGGCGATGAGCGATCCGCTCTGGGCCACGCAGGTCATCATGCACAACATCCCTTATGCCTACGCCGAGCCGGAGGGGATTCCTCAGCTCTCCTTTGAACTAGTCCATTTATTCCGGGGGGAGTGGGAGTTCAACCCGGAATACGACTACACACACGCCATCACCCGCGATCTGTTATTCACGCTCGGCGTCATCGAGGATGACTCCACGTTCCCTGACATCACCGATGGGTGCGAGGGCTTCCTCGGCGAGATCATCGCCAAGGTGCGCCAGGAGCTGAACCAAGAGCTGGATTAGCCCTGGTTCAGCCCCCTCCAGGCCGCATGCCGCTGCCTACAACTACCGCGAACAACTCACAACAACCTCGAAACAACTGCAAACAACCAGCAACAACCTGTCTGACCTGCTTTTTCACAACAAAGGGGAGCTCTAAACTAGACACAGTTGTTGGCAAAGTTGTTTCAGAGTTGTTTTTCACGACACTCAAGCCTCAGAAAAACAACTTCCTGGGAAATGGATATCGAAGAGAGGTGAACCAGGCAAGGGATTTTTTGAAAATTCACGCTCGAGGGAATGCGCACGTCCATGTTTGGGACTCAAAGAAGGAGCGCCAACCGCATACAACCAGCAATTTTGAAAGAAGGAATGAGTATGAATTCCACCTGCAGAATTGGACGTACCGTCATTTGCGCCTTAAACCCTAAAAGTCGCGCCGCCCCGAAAATTACATATGGCTACTTAATAGAAGATAGCTTTTACTAATGGCATGGACCGTGACACGCGCAAGGCCGCGGTCATGGATTTAGCCGATGAGCTGGGGAATTTAGTCGCGGCCTCCCCCGCCCTGGAGGAACAGCTCGGCGTGGGCCTTCCCCGCTTAGTCCGCACCATCATCGGGTTGGACGAATCCGCGGCGCGTTCCGCGTTTGCGGACATGATGGACGGCGCACGCCTGAACTCGGTGCAGCTGGTCTTCATGAACCAGATCATCGGCGGGTTAGTCCACAACGGAATCGTCACTGTCGCGGAGCTCTTTGAGAGCACCTTACGACAACTATAGTTCCCCCTTCGACGCCTTTGACGGCAACGTGGCCACCATCCATGGCATCAAGGAGCGCCTAGAGCGCGCATTGAACACAGCGTGAATGAGGTGCCCCTAAGGCCGTTCCTGAGGCACCTCAGAGGCGGTGCCGGAGTAACCGCAGGAACGGCGCTTTCTTGGGGCGAGTTACTTCACAACGAGGTTGACCATGCGGCCCGGAACGTAAATCTCCTTGACCACGTTCTTACCCGCGGTCAGCTCGGCGATGCGCTCATCGCTCTTTGCCACGCCCACGACGGTGGCTTGGTCGGCGTCGGCAGGCACCATGACGCGGGCCTTGACCTTGCCGTTGATCTGCACCGGAACCTCAATCTCGTCGTCGACGAGGTACTTTTCTTCGAACTCCGGGAAGGCCTCATAGGTGATGGTCTCCTCATGGCCGAAGCGCTTCCACAGCTCCTCCGCGATGTGCGGGGCAACGGGGGAGACCAGCTGGACCAAAGGCTCCACCGCCGCGCGCGGCGCGCCCTTCGGATAGGCCTTGGTCAGGTAGTTCACGTACTCAATGAGCTTGGCCACCACGGTGTTCAGGCGCAGGTTCTCATAGTCATCGCGCACACCGGCGATGGTGCGGTTGAGGTGCTTCAAGTCATCCTCGGAAAGCTCTGCGTCCGTCGTGCACAGCTCGCCAGAGTTCTCGTCGACGGCTAGGCGCCACAGGCGCTGCAGGAAACGCTGCGCACCGACGACGTCCTTGGTGGCCCACGGGCGGGAGGTATCCAGCGGGCCCATCGACATCTCGTAGACACGCAGGGTATCGGCACCATAGTCGCGGCAAATATCATCCGGGGCCACGGAGTTCTTCAGGGACTTGCCCATCTTGCCGTACTCCTGGTTGACCTTTTCATCCCCGTAGTAGAACGCGCCATCGCGTTCTACTACCTCCGCGGCCGGGACGTAGACGCCGCGGGAATCGGTATACGCATAGGCCTGGATGTAGCCCTGGTTGTACAGGCGGCGGTAGGGCTCCTTGGAGCTCACGTAGCCCAGATCGAAGAGGACCTTGTGCCAGAAGCGGGCGTAGAGCAGGTGCAGCACGGCGTGTTCAACGCCACCGACGTAGAGGTCAACGCCACCCGGGTCGTTAGCGCCGTGCTCTTCTGGGCGCGGGCCCGTCCAGTAGCGCTCGTTTTCCAAGTCGCAGAAGATCTCGTCATTCGTCGGATCGATGTAGCGCAGCTGATACCAGGAAGAACCTGCCCACTGCGGCATGACGTTGGTATCGCGGTAGTAGGTCTGCGGGCCATCCCCAAGACCCAGGTCCAGCTCCACCTCGACCCACTCGCGAGCCTTGGCCAGCGGCGGCTGCGGGGAGGAATCAGCATCATCCGGGTCGAAGGAGACCGGCTTGTAGTCTTCTACCTCCGGCAGCTCGATAGGCAGCATCGACTCCGGCAGCGGGTAGGCCTGGCCGGCCTCGTCATAGACGATGGGGAAGGGCTCGCCCCAGTAGCGCTGGCGGGCAAACAGCCAATCACGCAGCTTGTACTGGATCTTCTCGTGGCCCACTCCTTGTTCCTCTAGCCACGGGATGATGGCGGCGATGGCCTCATCCCTGGGCATGCCGTTGATGTCCAGGGAATCGTTGGCGGAGTTTACGGCCTTGCCGGACTCCGTGTAGGCCTCCTTGGTGATGTCGCCGCCAGCGACTACCTCAGTAATCGGCAGGCCAAAGACGGTAGCAAACTCGTAGTCACGGGTATCGTGCGCTGGGACCGCCATGATGGCACCGGTGCCATAGCCGGTCAGAACGTAGTCCGCGATGAAGATCGGGACCTGCTTGCCGTTGACCGGGTTGGTGGCATAGGTACCCAGGAAGACACCCGTCTTTTCCTTGTTCTCCTGGCGCTCCAGGTCGGACTTCGCGGCAATGGAGGCGCGGTAGGCCTCTACGGCCTCCTTCGGATCATCGTGGCCGAAGGTCCAGCGCTCATCCACATCATCCTCGTAGGGGATGGGGGAGAGGAGGGCGTCGACAAGCTCGTGCTCCGGAGCCAGCACCACGTACTCCGCGCCGAAGAGAGTATCCGGGCGGGTGGTGAAGACGTCGATGTTGTAGCCCTCGGCGTGGAAGCTGACCTCCGCACCACGGGAGCGGCCAATCCAGTTGCGCTGCATGGACTTGACCTTCTCCGGCCAGTCCAGAAGCTCCAGGTCATCGAGAAGACGGTCGGAGTAGGCAGTAATGCGCATCATCCACTGCGACAAGTTCTTGCGGAAAACCGGGAAGTTACCGCGCTCAGACTTGCCCTCTGCGGTGACCTCCTCATTGGCCAGCACCGTGCCCAGGCCCGGGCACCAGTTCACGGTGGAGTTGGACAGGTAGACCAGGCGGAACTCATCGAGTGCCTTGCGCTGCTCTTCCTTACTCAGATCTGCGTAGTAGCGGCCGTCCTTGGTAGTGCGCTTGCCCACCTCAAGCTCCTTGATGAGCTCAGAAATCGGGCGCGCCTTCTGCTGCTCCTCATCGAACCAGGAGTTATAAATCTGCAGGAAGATCCACTGCGTCCACTTATAAAACTCCGGGTCAGTCGAGGCCACCGAGCGGCGTGGATCATGACCTAGGCCGAGAAGACCCAGCTGGCGGCGCATATTCTTGATATTCGCCTCCGTCGTGGTGCGCGGGTGCGTACCCGTCTGGATGGCGTACTGTTCTGCCGGCAGACCAAAGGCGTCATAGCCCAGCGTGTGCAGGACGTTCTTACCCAGCATGCGTTGATAACGCGCGTAGGTATCCGTAGCGATATAGCCCAGTGGGTGGCCCACGTGAAGGCCCGCGCCGGAAGGGTAGGGGAACATGTCCTGGATGTTCATCTTCTCCGCTGGAAGTTCCTTACCCTCCTCCGCGAGCGGCCCAACTGGGTTCGGCGCATTAAAGGTGCCGTTATCCTTCCAGTACTGCTGCCAGGCACTTTCAATTTGCGCGGCGAGCTCCGGCGTGTAGCGGTGGGTGGTGTTATCGCTCGGGTTAGTCATGGTTAGACAGTGTAGTCACCGAACGGACATCTCCCCAGTTAGACCCAGGCAAGCCGCATTCTGCTCCGCAGTGCGGCGACGCGACTGTCGACGCCCCCTTGTTCTCCTTAGGCGGGGCCATTACAATCAACATTGTTCTACTGTTCTACATTTGGCGAACAGACAATCAGGAAAGGCGGTTGGAGCGATGACCAACATCTCTTTGCGCGAACTCAACCAGCGTTCTGGCCACATAGTGCGCGAAGTCGCCGCTACAGGTCAAAGCGTGATCATCACTGACCGCAATCGGCCCATTGCTCGCGTAGTACCCATTTCGTCTCTAGATAGCCCCGTGGAGCAGCTAGTAGCTGCCGGAATCTTGAGCCACAACCCGAAGCCTTACTCACAGCCAAGCAACACAGACTATCTGCCTTCCAAGACAGACGTTGTATCACTACTAGATAGGGAAGACCGCTTGTGATGATCTACGTCGATACTTCGGCACTAGCGAAGTTGGCCTTACCCGAGCGCGAAAGCTACGAAGTCGCTGCACTCCTTGAAGGCCAACAACTGTTTTCTTCTGCACTCATTGACATCGAGTTATCCAAAGTGTGGCAGCGCAGTGGCCTCACCGGCACCGGTTACCGGGAGTTCACGGAGGGGGTCTCCAAGGTTGGCATCAACGATGAGGTCATTCGCCGAGCATGCTCTCTGACCGGAGTTCGCTCCCTAGATGCTATCCACCTTGCGAGCGCCTGCCTCCTCCGTGACGCTGGCCTCGCGCTAGCCTTTTTCACCTATGACAAGCAGCTCCACGCTGCTGCCCGGTCTCAAGGATTTACCGTCCTTCCCTCAGCCAGTGACGGCCACCAATGACGGTCGTAGAGGTTTCTCTAGACCTTCTTGACCACAGCAGGTTTGAGCTTCATCGCGCCAAATCCATCAATCTTGCAGTCAATGTTGTGATCTTCCTGGCCGGTGCCGGCGTCGAAGTTCAAGCGGATGCCGCGCACCTTCGTGCCGGCCTTGAGCGGCTGCTGCGCGCCCTTGACCTTAAGGGTTTCGGTGATGGTGACCGTATCGCCGTCGGCAAGCGCATTGCCCACGGAGTCGACGATGGTCGGCTCGGTTCCTTCCGTGGCCGTGGTATCGGCAGCGTCGGTGGAGAACTCGTGCGCGCATTCGGGGCAGACAATCAGCGGCGGCATCTCGTAGGTGTACTCGGAGGAGCACTCGGGGCAAGGTGGCAGAGTTGTTCCTGCAGTATCAGTCATAAGGAACAGACTATCCCGCGTAGCGCAAAAAGATGATCCTTCTCTCATTCCATTGATGGATACCCCGGTGGGGTATAAGATTGAGTCAACACAATCGGACCCATTCGGAAGACTTATGAAACGCCTCATTTCTCTTGCGGCTGTGTGCGCCGCAGCCATCACCTTGTCCGCCTGCTCCACGGAGAGCCCCGTCCCGAGCGAAGCCTCGAAGAGCGCCGCTTCCAGCACCGACATCCAGCAGGTACCCGCCGAGGAGATCCTCGCCGAGTTCGATCTCGAAGGGTTGGATGGCCCGGAGATCATCGACAAGCTGGACCGCATGCCCAAGGAGGAGCGTCCTAGCGATCTGCACGCCTCCGTATTGCCGAACGAGCTGGTCCTCACCGCCGAGCAGGGTCAAGCATCCCTGCCCTTGCCGGAGGACAAGTTCTACGTCTCCATCGCGCCGTACATGACCCAGACCCATGACTGCTTCAACCACTCACTAACCACCTGCACTGGTGAGCTCGGCAAGGAAGACATCCACGTCACCATCACCGATGACGCCGGAAACGAGCTGGTCAACGAGGACACGACGACGTTCGACAACGGCTTCATTGGCTACTGGCTGCCGGCCGACAAGAAGGGCACCATCACCATCGAACAGGACGGCAAGACCGGCGAGGTTCCCCTGGATACCTCTGACGAAGGCGGTACCTGCGTGACCACGCTGCAGATGGCATAATCTGCCCATTCACTCACCACGGTGAATCCCACGTTCTGGGGGTTCACCGTTTGTCCTTTTATGGTGTCCACGCAGTGCTTGCCGACGTCAACGGTGTTCTGGGCAAGTCCCCATACGGCCACTCCCTGAAGAACATCTCCGAGCAGGCAATTGACCACAACAAGTCCGCCGGCGTCGTCAACTCTGTTCCTTTTAGCCACGCCACCCCGTCGGCGCCGGCTTCTTGGGCGCAGGCGTCGTGGCTGCCCTACTCGGCGCCATCGCCGCATTCCTGCAGTCTGTCAGCGTGGTCAAGGTTGACTTCTCCGCTCTGCAGAAGATGTTCCGCTAAACACTACAGCACTATGCACTAAAGGATGCGCTGAGCATTCAGCCCCCACGTAGGCCCTCCGCTTCGGAAGCGGAGGGCCTACTGCGCTTACTGGGAGGACTCCTCTAGGCAGTCATACAGAAAGTCCATCAAAGCTGTGGCATCGTCGGCCCGGAAAAGTTCATCAAGTGCAAGGTTGAACTCCAGCTGCCTCGCGTGAGGGATATTCAATGCGCTGTATCCATGACTCAGCAAGAGACCGGACGCCACTAGCCTGGCGGTCCGCTTATTTCCATCGAAATAGAACTGGCTACGCGTGGCTGAGCAGAAATAGGCCAACGCTTGCTCGACTGGGTTGTCAAGCCCTTGGAGGGAAACCAGCAAATCGGCATGGGCTTCACCCAATTCATCAGCAGGGTCGAAAGGGATGAACCCGCCATCCATGAGCCGCACTCCACCGCCGTCCCCCTCTGCGTCGCCTTCACCACGGAAAAGTCCGGCATCGAGCAACGTGCGGACTTCCGGGAGGGTAAACGTGTTTCCTTCCAGCGCGGCAGCGTTCCACACCAAGTCAGGAAGTTGCTTGGTGAGTCGAAATAACCCGCGCTTGGTCCCCAACTCCACAATGTGCGGTCGCTCATGGTGCTCCCAGCTCACTCGGCTCGTAGCTCTTCTCATCCCCTATGCCCCTCCCGCATGGTTTTCAGCGCACACATCAATAGCAAGCTGATGCGGTGACACGTAGTGTATTCCTAACTCTTTTCTTGCGCCCGTTAACTCTTCACCGGCGACGGGCACGAGGGTGATCCCTCCGGATACTGGCTCAGCACTGGCACGAATCCGCGTGGGTAATGAAGGCACGATGTCTGCTGGATTTGTGCACCAAATCAATGTTGATCGAGGTTCTCCTTCACCAGCGATATGCCCCGAGACTTGTTGAGCTGCAAAGGCACCCGACATCGCCCATGGTTGCCCGCTCGCATCAACCGCTGAGGCAAGCGTTATGGGATTCGCTGGTAAAAAATGGAGAGCGTCCTTGCGGCCGTAGGGGTTGGAGGCCCACGCGGCCCGTTCCATGAGAGCCTGGTAGCTGCCACCGACGGCCGCAGCGTCACCCCACTGCATAAAGCGGTCAATCCAGGCTTTAACGTCTGGTTCTTCGCTGCTGAGCTCCCCCAGGAGAACTCGGGCGGCTGTCGCGGCGGCGGCGTCGCTCATGTGGTGTACCTGTACGGAAACCTCGTATCCGAGCACGCGCATTACCTTCTCCAACCCGGCCAAGCTTGGTTGAGCTGCCCCACGCAACCACAGATTGAGCGTATTTCGCGACACTCCCGAGCGCCGCGAGATTTCGCTCAGGCTCAGCGGGCTTTTCTTGAGGAGTTGTACTGGGTCCATGGCCCTACTATAGCCAACTGTCCTATCAATAGGACACCTGTCCTACGGATAGGACAGTCAGGCCGCCTACCAGCGACATGGCAACACCACCCCGCCGTGTCCTATGATGAAGCAAATGAGCGCGGAGATTTATTCACTTCCCACAACGCCGTTGGTCACCACTGACCTCACCGAACAGGGTCCCCGGATTTCACTGCGCCGGGGGAGCAACATTCTCATGCTGGAGCTGCCGGCTACCTATCCTGAGGCAGATCTGTCTGATCCTCGGTGGGTGGTCAAGTCTCACTTCATCGATCGCCCCCATTCGGTGCGCGAATTCGCCACCGAAGAACCGCTGGAAGTCGGCATCCCTGGGCCTTTTACCCGCATCGAGGTAACCCTGCGCGATGGCGATGAGGACCTCATCGAGACCGTCACCTTCACCGGCATCACCGATGAGGCGCCGTTCATCGTCTATGACCGCACCACCCTCATCGCGCCGCAGGGCACGCTCGAGAACGCTGAGCCACTCGGCATCTGGGCCGGCTGGGAAGTGGGACCGCTACCGGATCAGGTGAGGGTACCGCAGAGGGAACCGGTGGACGTCGCCAAGCACGGCGATTTCGAGTGGGACTTCGACGTCGCCACCCTGCCCAACGCCCGAGGCCTCGACAACGAGCCCGTGTTCACCAAGTCGCCGCGCGTGCACCTCATTGCGGAAGGGGAGTGGCGCATCGATCTCACTTACGCGCCTCTCGGCGGCGAGCAGGAGGAGATTTCGGAGCAGACTTTCGACGCAGGCATCGCTGAGCCTTTCCCGGGTGACCTCTACGAAGACCCGTGGGTGGGGCGCTACAAGGTGTCGCTGTGGCACGACGAGCAGCTTGTCGACGTCCGCTTCATCTCCCTCGCCGAGGGCCTCCACATGCGCGCCACCAACGACGGTCCGCGCGGCATGGATTTCCGCATCATCGATGCCCTCGGCGCGCACTCAGCCTTCAGCTACACGCTGGCCTCCCCGCCAAAGAAGCCCATCGCACTGGAAAAAGGCCTGCGCACCTTCGAGGACACCGAGGTCTCTCGCCGCGAGGTCGTAGCCAGTGAGGCCGGCTATGAGCTGGAATTCGATGTTTGGCCCGAGGCCTTGTTTAGCCGCGTCAAGCGCATCGGCTTGGAACCCACTGAGCACTCCGATAAGCCAGTAATTTTCGCTGGCCAGCTCGATCAGGACGATATGTTCACCGTCCACTCGCCGCGCCCGCTGCCGCTGGCGAAGTTCGTCACCATCGACGGCCGCCAGAAAATCAAGGAGCTGGCGCGCACCTCGAAGACCACGCAGGCGGTCACCAGCCTCGCCGTCCCCAACGCCGCGCTGGCCAACGCCGTGCGCAAACAGCCAACGGCAGAGCTCTTCCTCATGTGGTCCACACTGTCCTACGAGGATTACCTGGACTCCCTCCCGGCTCAGGAGCGCGAGGCTCACCAGGCCCGCAGCTTGGAGCGGCGCATTGTCGAGTACGAAGCATCCGCATCCACCAGCCTGATTTACGCGGCGCTGGCAACCATCCGCAAGTCCCCCTTCGTCAGCCGTGGTCTGCTCAATGGCGATGAAATCATCATTGAACAGAACGCAGAACCGCAGGCAGATTTAGTGGGCTGGGCCTGGCCATTGGCCGAGCCCACCGTGGCACCTACCCAACTCACTCCCACTGAAGAGGGGTTTGAACTGCCCGCGGAGCTTGCTGAGCATGGCTCGCTGCTTGTCGACGTCCGCGAGCTTCGCGCCTCCTCCAACCTCGCCGCCCCTGCACGCCCCTCCAGCGCCTCCATTGTGATCACACCGGAAGGCTCACCGGCGGCGCTCGCCTCGAAGGACTGGACCCCGGAGCAGCTCTGGGACACCTTCCGCGCGCTCCACGTGCTCTCCCAGCGCAGCCCCAACCCGAAACTGCAGGCGATGTTCGACAGCACCATCGACCGCCTGCGCGCCCAACCGGAAGCCGCGGTCCACGCCCTGGCGCGCACCGGCGTCAGCGTGAACCAACAAGCCCGCTCGCTTGCGCGCACGCGCTTGTTCCACTCGCCACTGGAGGCCGCCGCCGAGTCCGGCGTCGATAGCTACCTGGATCTCCTCCTCGATCCCTCCGCCAGCGAGAACCCCGAGCTCACCGCCTTGCGCGAGTCCGGCGCAGATGGTCTGACCCGCCCGATGCTGCTCAATGCCGCGACCATTCACAGTCCCACACCGCCCGTCCATGATCTGATGGGGGAGGCCAGCCGCGTCGCCGCGCTGCGCGAGTGCTTTGCCAACAACGGCGCCCTCGATGCGCTGGGCACCATCGAGCACCTGCGCAAGGACGCCACGGCACTGGCCTCGCTGGTGCAAAACGCGGGCGTTGACATGTCCGTCAACCACACCCTCATCGCGTTGGGCGCCTTTGCCAGCGGAAACACCGCCGACGAGCTCAATGCAGCGGCCTGGATGCCCTATATTTCCTATGCCTTCGCCCTAGCCTCCCGCGCTGCGGCGAATGACATCATCATGGAAAGCCCCCTGCTCAAGGAGGACATGCCCATGCTTGCCGACGTCCTCCCCCTCGCCCCCCGCCTCTTCTTCTACGACCTCGTGACTGCGGAGGCGCTCTTCCACGATCGCGACCTGTAAGCCCGTGAGGTGTGCCACAATAGGTGAGCATGAAGGTTATCTCCACGAACGTCGCTGTCCGCCGCCCCGAGCCGCACGGGCGGCACGAGTACACGGGCATCGATAAGCAGCCACGCCCCCTCCTGGATCTGGAAATACCCGGGCCCAACTACGGTGACGGCTCTGGCGTGGTGGGGGATTCCATCGGTGACCACGCCCACCACGGCGGCGCTGAGAAGGCCGTGTATGCGGTGGCCCGTGAGGAGCTCGATTACTGGGAGGGCACGCTCAACCGCGTGCTGCGTGATGGCTACTTCGGGGAGAACCTCACCACAGAAGGGATTTCCTGGCCGAATATGCTGATCAACCAGCGAATTCAGGTGGGGGAGTGCGTGCTCGAAGTGTCTATCCCGCGCACGCCCTGCGCCACTTTCTCCGGTTGGATGGACGAGCCGGGCTGGCTCAAATCCTTCACGGAGCGCGGCGATTGTGGCTCCTACCTGCGCATCATCGAGCCTGGCCGCATCAAACCTGGCGATGAGATTACACTTATCGGCCGCCCCGACCACGACATCACCATGGGCATGGCCTTCGCAGCCAAGATGGGGGACAAGGAGCTAGCCCGGCGCGTCGTGGACGCCGGCTGCCTCGCCCCAGTCCACCACGAGCAGCTGGTTAAGCGCCTGCAGCCCCGCGACTAACTGCATTCCTTCTCCTCCACCTCCAACACTGCGCGGTGCAGCTATAGCCGCCATAGCTAACATTGAGCGCTTCAATGACAACAATTCTCATTGAGGTTGTCATTGATGTTCTCATTGCGCAGTTGACTTAGGCGACGGGCTTCGGCGTTTCCAGCCTCCACTGCATTTCCCCAGACCTGAAACCCGCAACCTGCAGGTCGGCGTCGCCAAGCGCTTGGCGACGCCCCACCACCCACCAGGAGGTTTCGGGATCGAGGTCTGGGGTTTTGGCCGAGGTCAGCGCGGCCGGTCAGATGGGATTGTCATTGGCATTCTCATTGAGGCTACATTTCAGCCTTAAAGCCCGCATGTTTAAGAGTTATCCAACCACTCATTTGCTGTTTGACGACTGGATAGCCTCTACATGCCTCACTACGTTACCGAGAACTGGATCCCCGACGCAGAGCTCGGTGCGACGCCGTCTCGAAGCGAAAAAGCGGCGCTCGGAACTCAAGTCCACGCGACGGCGGCCCCAAATTCCCTAGTTCGAACCATCCGCGTGCATATCCTCACGCTGACGGACCTGGTTCGGGTAACCGCTACGCTGAGACAGCTTGGACCGGTTGAATCCGCTCGATTTCCGAGAGGATCTTGTCTTCCGCCACGTCCAAGTCATATTGAGCCTGTAACCCGAGTCAGAACTGGGGGCTCATTCCGAAGAACTTAGCCAAGCGAAGAGCAGTGTCCGCGGTTACAGCCCGCTTTCCGTGGACAATCTCGTTGATCCGGCGGGGCGGAACGCCAATGGAGACGGCGAGCTTGTGCTGGGTGATCCCATTTCCTTGAGAAAGTCCTCCATGAGGATCTCACCGGGGTGAACCGGAGGGAGCTTGTCAGTGGTAGTCAACGATCTCAACCTCCTCTGGCCCCGCGGCGGACCACCGAAAACAGATCCGCCACTGGTCGTTGATTCAAATGCTGAACTGACCCCGCCGATCACGTCGCTCCCGCGTTGGGTGGCAGCCAAACCACAAAGGATCAGTCATCTGCTATCCCATCGACTAATTCCTGCAGGTCGCAGGACCTTCGCGTAACCGTCAGTTCAGTGCATTTTGAATAGTTAAGCACACGTTGTATTGTTCAGCACATGCTGACTATTGCTTCGCGCCTCGACGTCATGAACCGGCTCGGCCGGGCCATGGCTGATCCGACGCGTTCCCGAATCCTGATGACCCTACTCGACGGTCCGGGCTACCCGGCCGAGATTTCGCAAAGCTTGGATCTGACCCGCTCGAACGTCTCGAACCACCTGTCCTGCCTACGCGATTGCGGCATCGTCGTCGCTGAGCCGGAGGGCCGTAAGACCCGCTACGAAATTGCCGATCCGCACCTCGCGGCGGCGCTCGAAGCGCTGGTCAACGCGACACTGGCCGTCGACGAGAATGCCCCCTGCATCGACACTGAGTGCTCGGTGCCCGGCTGCGGCGAGAAAGGAACGGACGCATGAGTTCAGCATGTGGATGCGAACACGAACCCGCCACGGAGATCGAAGAGCTCGATCGGCCATGGTGGAAAGACCCCGAGCTACTGCTACCGATCTTCTCCGGTGTAGCCCTCATTACAGGACTGGCGCTGGACTGGTCCGACTTGGAGACGCCCGCAACGGTACTGTATTGGCTTGGCCTGCTGCTGGGCGCTTATACGTTCGCACCTGGAGCGATCCGGAACCTTGTCACGAAGCGCAAGCTCGGCATTGGCTTGCTTATGACGATCAGCGCGGTCGGCGCGGTGATCCTTGGTTTCGTCGGAGAGGCCGCGGCGCTGGCGTTCCTGTACTCGATCGCCGAGGCGCTTGAAGACAAGGCGATGGACCGGGCCCAAGGCGGACTGCGGGCACTGTTGAAGCTGGTACCGCAAACCGCGACCGTGCTGCGCGACGGTACGACGGCCGAGGTCGCTGCGAAGGACCTTGAGGCTGGCGAGCTGATGCTCGTGCGCCCCGGGGAGCGGATCGCCACGGACGGCATCATTCGGTCCGGACGCTCCAGCCTTGACACCTCAGCGATCACCGGAGAATCCATTCCGGAGGAGGTCGCACCCGGCGACGAGGTACCCGCGGGAGCGATCAACTCCGCCGGTGTGCTGGAGGTCGAGACGACCGCAGCTGGAACGGACAACTCGCTGACCACACTCGTCGATCTCGTCGAGAAGGCGCAGGCGGAGAAGGGTGACCGCGCCCGGATCGCCGACCGGATTGCCCGACCCCTAGTGCCCGGGGTGATGATCCTGGCGGTGCTGGTCGGTGTGATTGGCTCGCTGCTGGGCGACCCCGAGACGTGGATCACCCGTGCGCTGGTGGTCCTGGTCGCAGCGTCGCCGTGCGCGCTGGCAATCTCCGTGCCGCTGACGGTCGTGGCCGCGATCGGCGCGGCCAGCCAGTTCGGAGTAGTCATCAAGTCCGGCGCGGCGTTCGAGCGACTCGGCGGCATCCGTCACCTAGCGGTAGACAAGACCGGAACCCTTACTCGCAACCAGCCCGAGGTTACCGGAGTGGTCCCGGCAGACGGATTCGATCGGGCGCAGGTGCTTTCCTTCGCGGCGGCGGTTGAGCAGCAATCGACGCACCCCCTCGCCGCGGCGATCGTGGCAGCGGAGCCCGAAGCGCCCACCGCCTTGGATATCAGCGAGGAAGCCGGTCATGGCATCGGCGGCACCGTCGAAGGCCGACGGGTGCTGGTCGGCAGCCCCCGATGGATCGACGCCGGGCCACTGAAGGCGGACGTTGAGCGTATGGAGTCCGAAGGCCAGACCTGCGTCCTAGTCACCGTCGATGACGCTCTCGCCGGGGCGATCGGGGTGCGCGACGAGTTGCGGCCCGAGGTGCCCGATGCCGTGCAATCCCTGCACGACAACGACGTGGAAGTGAGCATGCTCACCGGCGATAACACTCGCACCGCCCGGGCGCTGGCTGAAATCGCTGGAATCGACGACGTGCGCGCCGAGCTGCGACCGGAGGACAAGGCAAGCATCGTCGCCGAACTCTCCTCCAAGACGCCGACGGCGATGATCGGCGACGGCATCAACGACGCGCCGGCACTGGCGGGCGCAACGGTGGGCATTGCGATGGGAGCAACCGGCTCTGACGCCGCGATCGAGTCCGCTGACGTCGCCTTCACCGGCCACGACCTCCGGCTGATCCCGCAGGCGCTGCAGCACGCCCGCCGAGGCAGCAGGATCATCAACCAAAACATCGTGCTGTCTCTGGCCATCATCATCGTGTTGATGCCACTGGCGATCAGCGGTGTACTGGGCCTGGCCGCCGTCGTGTTGGTACACGAAGTCGCCGAAGTCATCGTGATCTTGAACGGCCTGCGGGCTGCACGAGCGAAACGCTGAGGCTGTGACCGGCAAGTCTTATAAGGGTTGAACCACGCGCCGAGCGCACACACACGTTGGACCAGGCGAGTCATTCGAGTTCACCGCCTGGTCCTTCTCGATGCGTGCAGGCACGGGAACTGTGGGTGAACCTAATAGTTCAACGGCCTGATACCGCTTGCAGATTCTTCACACGAGGTAGCGGAATGGACCGAGGCCGAACGAAAACCGGAGTTAGAGACAGCGCTCTTCAACCTACCCCCAATAACGCGAAACGTCATTAACGCCTCGCGTTACACGTTGAACTTGAACTCGACGGAGTGTCGGCGATAAATAACCATTTTATTCGCAAGTGCGGAAGTAGCAACGAAATACCGCTAAAACGGACAACATGGGGGTGCACAGAAATACATATAGGTTCTGCGGAAAACCTATAGGGATCGTCGCTATAAACCGCTGTGCGTGGAAAACATAAAGGGTTTACGGACCCGGTCCCAGCCCCCTCAATACTCTGAGCCGGGAGAATGGAAAATGGAAGTCGATGTATCCCCACTATTCATTTTTCCGTTCTTCGGAGTACACCGGGAGCTACTCCTTCGGACCAGCTCCGTGTGAACTAGATGAGAAAGCGCAGCAGCGAATCATCGACGCTGGACAGTTGGTACTGCGGGCCCGCGAGCGGCACCCCGAGGGGTCACTCGCGGAGCACTACAACCCGTTAGCGATGGACCAAACTCTGCTCAAGGCTCACGACGAAATGGACCGAGAAGTAAATAAAGCTTTCGGTGTGGCACGCAAACTCACCAACGAGCGCCAGCGCCAGGAGCTACTGTTCGCCAGCTACGGGGAGTTGTCGAGGGGCTAATCTCCTCGCTTCCATCAAAATCGAAACCACCAGCAGGGTCGTTCCCCGTGCGGGTAATTTTGATCGGCCCCGCTGCTGGGTATAGAACCCTGTCGCCGGCAACGCCGGGAACTATGACTGTGCCCGACGAGAACACGTCACTGTCATAACCCGGCTCACGGTAGACCAGCACTGGTCGTCCACTACTACTGGTGGATTTCGGTTTGGGTGGCGGGGAGATTAACGCCGCCGGCCTCGTTTTTTGCGTTGAGGAGGGCGTTGACTACTTCCCGATTGTGAAATTGGCCGATGGTGCGATGGAGAGGAACCAGTCACCTGAAAGAGATCGATCCAGTCGCTGGTGCGCAATCTGGGGGGTAGGGTTGCGGGGTCGATTCCTCGCGAGCGCAACCATGA